>JAAYTZ010000019.1 GCA_012517965.1 Propionibacterium sp.
GAGGGCGAGGATGCGTTGGGTGATGCGGGCGCAGACGCCGGCGATGGTTCTGCCGCCGTGGCGTTCGAGGTCGAGTTGGCCCTTGAGGGTTTGGTTGATGGATTCGATTGTTTGGCGTAGTGGTTTGAAGAATCGGCTGCCGGGACGTTCTGGTTCGCCGTGGCGGGCGGGCCGGAGTAGGTGGATGTTGGCTGCGGCGAGTTCGGCTTCGAAATCGTGTCCGTAGTAGTTCTTGTCTCCGATCAGGGTCAACGGTCGTCCGGCCAGGGAGGGGACCTGGGCCAGCAGGGTGGTGGCGACGTGGCGTTCGTCAGCTTTGGCGCCGGTCAACGCCCACCCGAGGGGGAGGCCGTGCAGGGTGCAGACCAGGTGCAGCCTGAGGCCCCAGAAGTAGCGGGAGTGGGAGGCGCAGTAGCCGTACTCGGCCCAGCCGGCCAGTTGTGAGCGTTTCACGGTTTCGCGGGAGCGGGCGCACTCGACCGGGGTGGAGTCGACCACGACGACGTCGTCGGTGGCGATGCTGGTGAGTCGGCCGAGTTCGGCGATCAGCCAGGCCATCGTGTGTGCGAGTTTGCGGAGTCGTTTGTTGTAGCCGGATTGTTTGGGGACGTGGGGAAACATCCCGCGGAAGTCCTTGTGAACACGGCGTAGCCAGCGGGTTTCGCTGGTGTAGCCGAGCAGGGCCTGCATGACCGACAAGGTGATCAGTTCGGCGTCGGTGATCCCGGGGACGAATCCCACCTGGGGGCGGGCGGGCAGGTGTTCGGGGTGGGTCTTCAGCAGATCGTCACAGGTCACGTACAGTGCGGTGGCGAGGGTTTCCAGATCGGAGTCCACGAGAACCTCCCGGTTCGAAGTTGGGTCGCAACTCCGATGCTGGAGACCCTCGCCCAGGATTAACAGCGGCCACGCCGCGAACCCTTGGACTTACTCATCTAGCCGGCGGACAGGGCCCGACGGCGCAGAGCCCCCGCGGGAGGTTCCCGCGGGGGCTCTGCAGGCCATGGTCCGTCTCAGGCGTTCGGGCGCTTGCCGTGGTTCGCCTTGCTCTTACGACGGGCGCGGCGCTTGCGGCCACCCTTCGCCATGTCGGTCTCCTTCTTCGTCCCGATGTGCGCGCTGCGCGCGCGGGGGCCCATTCTGCCACCCGGCGCCGGGGGCGTCCAAAACCGGGGCGGGCCGCCGGCACCCCGTAAGGTGGGCGCATGCTTTCGCTGGCCGACGTGGCCCTCCGCCACTCCGACCTGACGGCATCGGAGGTCGTCGAGCTCGAGCGGCTCGTCGAGCAGTGGGACCTGCTCGCCGATCTCTCCTTCTCCGATCTGATCCTCTGGGTGCCGGACCGGGATCCGAACGTGTTCTGGGCCGTCGCCCAGGTGCGGCCGACGACCGGTCCGACCGCGCTGGAGGACGACGTCGTCGGCGAGCAGATCGCCTACGAGCCGGACAGCCTCGTGATGGAGGCCTACCTCTCCGAGGAGATCGCCCAGACCTCCGGGAACAAGCTGCACGCGGGCATCCCCGTCGAGCAGCACGCGATCCCCATCCGGAGAGGCGGGCGGGTGATCGCGATCGTCGAACGGCACACAAACCGCATGGGGGTGCGCGCCCCGGGCGCGCTCGAGGAGACCTATCTCGACTGCGCCGGCCTCCTCCAAGCCATGCTCTGGCGCGGCGAATTCCCCATGGGCGGCGACAAGCCCGTGCCCTGGATCAGCCCCCGGCTGGCCGACGGGTCCATCCGGGTGGACGCCGCCGGGCACGTGACCTTCGCCAGCCCCAACGCGGTCAGCGCCTTCAGGCGGCTCGGCGTCGTGCGTGACCTGCTGGGAGAGGACCTCACCGAACTCTTGCGATCGCTGGCCCCCGGCACGGGGGGGCCCGTCGACCGGGCCGTCGGCATCGACGTCCGCGTGCCGACCGAGTTCGAGGTCGAGTCCGGCGCGGCGACGCTGCGCCTGCGGGTGCAGCCCCTGCTGTGCGCCGGGCAGCCGTGCGGCTGCCTGGTGATGACGCGCGACACGACCGAGCTGCGTTCCCGCGAACGTCAGCTCGTCACCAAGGACGCGACGATCAGCGAGATCCACCACCGGGTCAAGAACAATCTCCAGACCGTGTCGGCGCTGCTGCGCCTGCAGGCGCGCCGGACCGACTCGGCCGAGACCCGGGAGGCGCTGTGCGACGCCCAGAAGCGGGTGGCCGCCATCGCCGTGGTGCACGAGATCCTGTCCCGGGCCTTCGACTCCTCGGTGCAGTTCGACGACGTGGCCGACCGCCTCCAGGCGATGGTGCGCGAAGTCTCGGGCGCCTGCCGGGTCGTGATGCGCCGCGAGGGCTCGTTCGGGATGGTGCCGGCGACGGCGGCGACGAGCCTGTCGCTCGTGCTCACCGAGGTGCTCCAGAACGCCATCGAGCACGGGCTGCCGGAGGGGGAGGGGACGATCCTGATCCGGGCCCACCAGGAGGACGGCCTCCTGGTGGTCGAGGTGGTCAACGACGGTCGGCCGTTGCCGGACGAGTTCCGCATCGACTACGCCGACAGCCTGGGCCTGTCGATCGTGGCCACCTTGGTGGCCGACCTGCACGGCCGGTTCGAGCTGCGCCCCCTCCAGCCGGGGACGGGCACGGTGGCGCGGCTGGAGATCCCGGTCGCCTGAGGGTGGCGTCCGGAACTCAGCCGCGCAGGCGCGTGCGCGCGTTGCGCCGCTTCATGGCGCGGCGCTCGTCCTCGGAGAGCCCGCCCCACACGCCGTGGTCCTGGCCGGCCTCGAGCGCCCACTGCAGGCACTCGTTGCGAACCTCGCAGCGCTCGCACACCTTCTTGGCCTCGGCGATCTGCATGATGGCGGGCCCGGTGTTCCCCACGGGGAAGAACAGCTCCGGGTCCTCCGTCAGGCACGCCGCCCGATGGCGCCAGTCCATGTGGTACCCACTCCTTGCGAGGTTGATCCTTCAAAACGCGGTTGGCTACGCCTGTCGGCCCTTGGTCTGACCCAGGCGCACAGCCAGTCAAGGTTTGCAGGGTTTCGCCTCCCACACAAGGCGTTCCAGGGAATTGCCCCGTCGGTGGAGGCGCGGCGGGACGACGCGTGTGCGTGGAGGCGGGCGGCGTAGAGTGCCGTGGTGCCTCCCACGTCGTCCCTCTCCCGCGGCGGACCCGACCCGCGGCGTCCGGCGGGCATGCTGCTGGCCGCAGGCCTGACGGGGCTGTTCGCGGCCGGCATGGTCGTCATGGGGGTGCTCTCGGTGGCCAGTCACCCCAATCCGATCACCTTCGGGATCGGGGCCGTGCTCTGGCTGTGGGCGGCCGTGCTCGCCTGGGCGGCCCGGGGCATGGCTCTCGGACGCCGCTGGTCCCGCGGCCCGGTGGTCGCCGCCGGGCTGCTGCACCTGGCGTCCTTCGCCAACTTCGTCCCCAGCCAACCCCTCGCGGCGCTCCCGGCGGCGTTGGCCGCGGTGACCGTCGCGGGGGCGCTGTGGCCGAGCACGACGGCGGCGCTCCGGTTCGGCCGCGCCGCGGAGGACTGAGCGCCGAACGCACGTCGGCGGCGTCCGTCTCTCAGGGGGGACGCCGCCGCTGGACGGCGTCAGCTCCGGAAGGCGCGCTCGAACAGGTCTGCCTCCTGGGCCTTGTGCACGTGGGCCATGCCCACCGAGGGGGCGGACGCCTCGGGCCGGGTCACCCCGGTCATCTTCAGCTCGTACCCGTTCATCGCCCGGGCCAGCGCGCCGGGCAGGTGCAAGAGCATGAACTGGTAGGCGCCCTGGTTCTCGGGCTCGTCCTGGACCCACCGGATATCGGTGACGTGCCGGTACTTCTCGAGCTCGGCTGCCAGGTCCTCGGTGGGCAGGGGGTACAGCCGCTCCAGCGCCAGGATCGCCACCTGGCCGTCCAGGCCGCGGGCGCTCCGTTCGGCCGCCAACTCCCACCGGATCTTGCCCGAACACAGGATGACCTGCCGCACGCGCGCCGGATCGGTGATGGTGGGGTCCCCCAGGGCCGGACGCCACCGGCCGTGGGTGAACTCCTCCGGCATCGACGTGGCGGCCTTGCTCCGCAGCATGGACTTGGGGGTCATGATGACGACCGGCCGGTGCCAGTTCACGTAGGTGTGGGTGCGGAGCAGGTGGAAGTAGTTCGCCGGGGTGGTCGGCTGGCAGACGGCCAGCGCGCCCTCGGAACAGAGCTGGAGCCACCGTTCGATGCGGGCCGAGCTGTGGTCCGGGCCCTGCCCCTCGTAGCCGTGGGGGAGGAGCAGGACGACGCCGGACTTCTGCGTCCACTTGGCCGTCCCGGAGCTGATGTACTCGTCGGCGATGATCTGGGCGCCGTTCGCGAAGTCGCCGAACTGGCCCTCCCAGCAGACGAGGGCCTGCGGGGACGCCACGGAGTAGCCGTATTCGAAGCCCATCGCGGCGTACTCGCTGAGCAGCGAGTCGTAGACGTAGAACTGGCCCTGGGAGTCGGAGAGATGCTTGAGCGGCACGTACTCCCGGTTCGTCCTCCGGTCGACCACCGCGGCGAACCGCTGGCTGAAGGTGCCCCGTCGGCTGTCCTGGCCGACCAGCCGGACGTCGCGGCCCTCCAGCAGCAGCGAGCCCATGGCCAGCAACTCGGCGGTGGCCCAGTCGATGGGACCCTCGGCGATCTGCCGCGCCCGCCGCTCCATCTGCGGCAGGACCTTGGGGTGCACCTCGAAGCCCTCCGGATAGGTGACCTGAGCCTCGGCGATGATGCGCATGGTCTCGGCACTGATCGAGGTGCCCTGGTCGCGGCCGAGCTTGACCGGGTAGAACGGGACGCGTGCGTAGTCGTCCTCCTCCTCGGTCTGTTCGCGCACCTCGCGGAACACCGACTCGAGGCGCTCGCGGAACTTCTCGGCGACGGCGGTCGCGTCGGCGGTCGTGATGTCGCCACGGCCGATCAGGGCCTCGGTGTAGAGCTTGCGCACCGACCGCTTCTGCTCGATCAGGTCGTACATCCGAGGCTGGGTGAAGCTCGGGTCGTCGCCCTCGTTGTGACCCCGCCGCCGGTAGGCGACGATGTCGACCACGACATCCTTGTGGAAGGCCTGCCGGAACTCGATCGCCAGGCGTGCCGTCCGGGCCACCGCCTCGGGGTCGTCGCCGTTCACGTGGAAGATAGGCGCCTGGACGGTCTTCGCGACGTCGGTGCAGTAGACGGAACTCCGCGACTGGCTGGGTGAGGTGGTGAACCCCACCTGGTTGTTCACGATGATGTGGACGGTGCCGCCGACCTTGAAACCGCGGAGCTGGCTCATCTGCAGCACCTCGTAGACCACGCCCTGGCCGGAGAACGCCGCGTCGCCGTGGAGCAGCACCGGCAGGACGGGGTAGAACCCGTCCTCGTCGTCGGGTCCGAGGTGGTCCTGCTTGGCCCGTGTGATGCCTTCGACGACCGGGTTGACGGTTTCGAGGTGGCTGGGGTTCGCCGCCACCGACACCTTGATCTTCTTGCCGGAGACGGCCGTGAACTCGCCCTCGGCGCCCAGGTGGTACTTGACGTCGCCGGTGCCCATGAGCTGCTCGGGGTCGACCTTGCCCTCGAACTCACGGAAGATCTGCCCGTAGCTCTTGCCGACGATGTTGGCCAGCACGTTCAGACGGCCGCGGTGGGGCATGCCGATCACGACCTCCTTGAGATCGTGCTCGGCGGCCCGGTCGCAGACCTCGTCGAGGGCGACGATCGTGGACTCGGCGCCCTCGAGGCTGAACCGCTTCTGACCGACGAACTTCGTCTGCAGGAAGGTCTCGAAGATCTCCGCCTCGTTGAGCTTGTCGAGGATGCGCAGGTGCTCCTCGGTGGTCCAGCGGCGGAAGGGGCGCTCCAGGCGCTCCTGCAGCCACCGGCGCTGCTCCGGGTCCTGGATGTGCATGTACTCCACGCCCAGGCTGCCGCAGTACGAGCGCCGCAACTGGGCGAGGATCTCCCGCAGGGTCATGGTCTCGCGGTCGTGCCCGCCGAACGCGCCCACCGGGAAGTCTCGGTCGAGGTCCCAGATGCGGAGGCCGTGCGCCTCGAGTTCGAGGTCGGGGTGAGTCCGCATCCGGTACTCCAGCGGATCGACGTCGGCCGCGAGGTGCCCGAAGTGCCGGTAGGCCTCGATGAGCTGGATGACGCGGGCGCCGCGGTTCACCTCGTAGGGGCGGTGGTGAGCGTCGTCGTTGCCCCACCGCAGCGGCGTGTAGGGGATGCGGAGCGCGGTGAAGATCTCGTCGTAGAAGCCGTGCTGCCCGATCAGCAGCTCGTGCATCACCTTGAGGAACTGGCCCGAGGTGGCCCCCTGGATGACGCGGTGGTCGTAGGTCGACGTCAGCGTGGTGATCTTGCTGATCCCCAACTCGACGCGCCGCACCGAGGACGCCCCCTGGAACTCCGGCGGCCACTCGATCGCGCCGACGCCGACGATGACGCCCTGGCCGTTCATGAGCCGCGGCACGGAGTGGCTGGTGCCGATGCCGCCCGGGTTGGTCAGGGAGACGGTGGTTCCGGCGAAGTCGTCGACGGTCAACTGCCCGTCGCGGGCCTTCTTCACGACGGCCTCGTAGGCCTGCCAGAACTCGAAGAAGTCGAGCGCGCCGGCGTTGCGGATGTTCGGCACCAGCAGCTGGCGCACGTCGCCCTTCTGCAGGTCGATGGCCAGGCCGAGGTTGATGGCGGCCGGCGTGACCAGGTGGGGCTTGCCGTCGATGACCTCGTAGGCGACGTTCATCTCGGGAACCAGCTGCAGGGCGCGCACCATCGCGTAGGCGATGATGTGGGTGAAGGAGATCTTGCCGCCGGTCGTGCGGGCCAGGTGGTCGTTGATCAGCTGCCGCTGGTCGATGACGAGCTGCACCGGCACGTTGCGGACCGTGGTCGCCGTCGGCACCGAGAGCGACAGGTCCATGTTCTTGGCGGTCCGCAGGGGGGCGCCGCGCAGGACGGTCTTCGTCGGCCCCGCCTGCTCGGCGGGCTGCGCGGACGCCGAAGGCAGGTTGGCCGAGAGGCCACCGCCGGAGCCCGGGTCGGCGGGTCTCCCGGACGCCGTCGTGGCGGCCTGGGCGGGGACCCGGCCGGGGACCGGCCGCGCCGGCTCGGCCGGGCGCGCGGCAGCCGGCGCCACCGTCGGCGCCACTGCCGGCGCCGCGTGGGTCTGCGGGGCCGGCGCGGGGAGCTGCACCGGGGCCGCGGGGGCCGCCTGGGGGGCTGCTGGGGCGGGGGGTGTCGCCGGGGCCGGTTGTGCCGCGGGGGCGGCCGCGCCGTGACTGGTGAAGAAGGCGACCCAACTCGCGTCCACCGAGGACGGGTCTTTCAGGTACTGGTCGTACATCTCCTCGATAAGCCAGTCGTTGGCTCCGAAGTCGGTCGGGAGATCGCTGTGATCGGGCGCCATCGCCACTTGTCCGCCTCTTCTTCCGGTCGCTGCGAAGCGACAGTCGGGTGTCCAGTCTGAGCTGTTGGCCCGATCGTAGCCACCGATCCCGACGAGGGCACGCCACGTTCCTGGAGGGGGGTCGGCGGGGGATTCGTTGGACGGCGCCCCCAGGAGGATTCGAACCTCCGCACCCGCCTCCGGAGGGCGGTGCTCTATCCCCTGAGCTATGGGGGCCGACAGCCCGTCCGCACCGGCGAAGCGAGCCGAGGGACACTGTAGCAGCCCCCGAGCGCCGGGCCGAAACGCGCTCGGGGGCGGCCGTCCAGCGGCTGGGCCGCACCGTGTCTGTCCGGCACGGCTGGCACAGTGGGCGCATGACCCGCATGCACGTCGCCGGATCGATCCACGCCGATGCCACCAACCCCGCTCCGCAGTGGCTGGTCAAGCCGACCGACGTGAACCAGCTCGACCATCGGCTGTGGAGCGACACGGTCGAGCGCGTCGGCTCGGGCGAGCTGCGGATCGGCGGGCTGACGGCGTCCCAGATCGTCGCCCGCACGGGCTCGCCGGTCTACGTGATCGACGAGGTCGACTTCAGGGGCCGGGCCTTGTCCTGGCGCAAGTCCTTCGATGGCTGGAACGTCTACTACGCCGCCAAGAGCTTCCTCTGCGCCACCGTCGCGCGCTGGGTGGCCGAGGAGGGTCTCAACCTCGATGTGTCCAGCCACGGCGAGTTGCTCGTGGCGCTGCGGGCCGGCTTCGATCCCGGACGCATCGCCCTGCACGGGAACAACAAGAGCGAGGACGTCCTCCGGCTCGCCCTCACCTGTGGGGTCGGCCGCATCGTGGTCGACTCCTCCGACGAGATCACCCGGCTGGAGCGGCTGACGGCCGAGCTGGGCGTCCGCGCCACGGTCCTGATCCGCGTCACCACCGGGGTCGAGGCCCACACCCACGAGTACATCGCCACCGCCCACGAGGACCAGAAGTTCGGCCTCTCGATCACCGGCGGCCAGGCCCTGGTCGGGATGGTGCGCTGCTACCACAGCCCCGCCATCGACCTCGTCGGCATCCACAGCCACATCGGGTCCCAGATCTTCGACACCAACGGCTTCGAGGTCGCGGCGCGTCGCACCCTCAAGCTGATGGCCCAGTTCCGCGAGGCGACCGGCGTCATGCTCAAGGAGCTCGACCTCGGGGGCGGCTTCGGCATCGCCTACACCGCGGACGACTCGCCCTCGACGGCCGCCGACCTGGCCCAGGGCCTGAAGGACATCGTGGCGCACGAATGCCGGGCCTTCGGGCTGACCGTCCCGATCCTGTCCGTCGAGCCCGGCCGGGCGATCAGCGGCCCGGCGGGCACCGCCCTCTACACCGTCGGCACGGTGAAGAACGTCGAGATCGGCGGGGGGCTCACCCGACGTTACGTGAGCGTGGACGGCGGCATGAGCGACAACATCCGGCCCGCCCTGTACGGGGCCGACTACTCGGCGGTCCTCGCCAACCGCGCCTCGGAGGCGAGGCCGGTGCTCTCCCGGGTCGTGGGCCTGCACTGCGAGGGCGGGGACATCCTCGTCCGCGACGTGTTCCTGCCCGGCGACGTCCGCCCCGGCGACCTGATCGCCGTGCCCGCCTCGGGGGCCTACAGCCGGTCGATGGCCTCCAACTACAACCACACCCCGCGGCCGCCCGTGGTGGCGGTCCGCGACGGTAGGCTCTCCACCCTGGTCCACCGCGAGACCATGGACGATCTGCTGGCGCTGGACGCCGGCCTCAATTCACGAGACGACGACGAGGTGTACGGATGATGAACAGGCCCCATGGCCCCCTGAAGGTGGCGCTGCTCGGCTGCGGCGTGGTCGGTTCGAAGACCGCCCAACTGCTGACGGAGCAGGCGGGCGAGCTGGCGGCGCGCGTGGGGCGTCCGCTCGAACTCGTGGCCGTCGGCGACCGTCGCACGTCGATCCCGGGCATCGACGCCGGGCTGCTCACCCCCGATTTGGACGCCCTCGCGCGCCGGAAGGACCTCGACGTCGTCGTCGAACTGCTGGGCGGCATCGAGCCGGCCCGGTCGCTGATCCTCGCCGCGATCGAGAGCGGCACGTCGGTGGTCACCGCCAACAAGGCGCTGCTGGCCCGGCACGGCGGCGAGTTGTTCGCGGCCGCGCAGGCGCACGGCGTCGACCTGTACTACGAGGCCGCCGTGGGCGGCGCGATCCCGATCATCCGCCCGCTGCGCGAGTCGCTCGTCGCCGACTCCGTGTCGGCCGTGATGGGCATTGTCAACGGCACCACCAACTACATCCTCGACCAGATGCACACCCACGGGGTCACGTTCGCCGAGGCGCTCGCGGACGCCCAGCGGCTCGGCTTCGCCGAGGCCGATCCGACCGCCGACGTCGAGGGCCTGGACGCCGCCGCGAAGGCCGCGCTGCTGGCGTCCCTGGCCTTCCACACCCGCGTGACGCTCGACCAGGTCGACTGTGAGGGCATCACCAAGATCACCCGCGACGACATCGCCGCCGCGCGCGAAATGGATTGCGTGATCAAGCTGCTCGCCCGGTGCGCCGTGCAGCCCGACGGTGCGATCGCGGTCGGCGTCCACCCGACGATGGTGCCGACGACGCACCCGCTCGCCTCGGTGTCCGGGGCCTTCAACGCGGTGTTCGTCGAACTCGAGTGGGCCGACAAGCTCATGTTCATGGGCCCCGGAGCGGGCGGGCGGCCGACGGCGTCCGCGGTCGTGGGCGACGTGGTGACCGCCGCCCGGAACCGGGTCCGGGGCGTCCCCGGGCACGGCGAGAGCTCCTACAACGAGCCGCGGATCGCCGACCCGGGCAGTGTGGCGTCCCGCTTCTACCTGCGCATGCTCGTGCAGGACACCCCGGGGGTGCTGGCGACCATCGCGGCCTGCTTCGCTCGGCACCAGGTGTCCATCCAGGCCGTGCGACAGACCCCGCAGGGTCCGGAGGAGGACCACCTCGCCGTGCTGGGCGTCGTGACCCACCGGGCGCTGGGTGCCAGCATCGACGCCACCGTCGCCGAGCTGCGGACGCTGGGCGAGGTCGACGAGCGGATCCGCGTCATCCGGGTCGAGGGGGAGTGACGATGCACCTCGCGTGTCTCGACATGGAGGGCGTGCTCGTCCCCGAGATCTGGATCAACGTGGCCGAACGCACCGGCATCGAGGAACTGCGGCGCACCACGCGCGACGAACCCGACTACGACAAGCTGATGCGCTACCGCATCGCGGTCATGGCGCAGCACGGGGTGAAGCTGTCGCTGATCCAGGAGGTCATCGCGTCGATGGGGGCCCTTCCGGGGGCCCGCGAGTTCCTGGACGACCTCCGCCGCGACTTCCAGGTGGTGGTCCTCTCCGACACCTTCTACCAGTTCGGCATGGCGCTGATGCCCCACCTGGGCATGCCGACGCTGCTCTGTCACGACCTCGAGATCGTCGACGACATGATCGTCGGCTACCGTCTGCGTCAGGCGGACGCCAAGACGCAGGCCGTCCGCGCCTTCCAGTTGCTGAACTTCCACTGCATCGCCACCGGCGACTCCTACAACGACACCGGGATGTTGGCCCAGGCGCACGCCGGGATCCTGTTCCGGCCGCCGCAGAACGTGATCGACGAGTTCCCGCAGTTCCCGGTCGCCACCGACTACGGTCAACTGCGCGCCGAGTTCGACCGCGCCGCCCGCTGACCGCGGGACGCCGCCGCACCGGACGGCCGCCCGTGGCCGGCGCGCGGCGGCGTTCGCGCTGGTGCGCGGCTGGTGTACAGGCGTTCGCGCTGGTGCGCGGCTGGTGTACAGTGGGCGCAGCGGCGTTCGCCGCACCCTCCCCAGACCGGGCGCGAAGCCTTCCGCGGCGCCTGCGCCCAGGCTCTGTCTCGACTCGGCCGGCTTCGAGCCGGCCCGGGCCTTTCGGCGCGCGAGTGGACGCGGCGTCCGGGCCCGCTCCGAAAGGACTTCTGTGACCGAAACCACCCAGGTCGGAACCGCCGGCGGCGGATCCGGGCTCGACTCGATGCTGCTGCCCGAGCTCAAGAAGCTGGCCTCCTCGCTGGGCATCAAGGGCGCCACCCGGAAGGCGGATCTCATCGCCGCCATCCGCACGGCGCAGTCGGGAGCGGCCCCGGCACGCACCGAGGACGCCCCCGACCGCCCGCCGCGCCGCGACCGCCGCGCCGAACGCCCCGCGGACGCCCCCCAGGGCGGCGAGCCGGCGGAGGCCGGCAGCGACACCCCGCC
>JAAYTZ010000020.1 GCA_012517965.1 Propionibacterium sp.
AACCATCGCCGGCGTCTGCGCCCGCATCACCCAACGCATCCTCGCCCTCACCGCCGCCATCTGGCACAACGACCACGCCGGCCGCACCCGCCGATCACTCACCGACTACGACCACTGACCCCCGGGAATTGATCATCTAGACTGGGGCCGCCAGCCGCTCCAGGAGGTCCCGATGACCGACGCCAGCCGTCCCACGGTGGACGCCGTGGGGTCCGGCTGGCCCATCGACCCACGCACCGGGGAGCCGCGGCGACCCTGGCTGGCGTGGCTGGGCGGCGGACTGCTGTTCTCCGCCGCCGCGGTGGTGGTCGTCGCCCTGCTGCTGGTGATGTGGGACAGCGTGACCCGCTTCCCGGAGGCCGCCTGGCTCAACCGGGTCGTCCCGACGAACCTCGGTGACCCCGTGCGGGTCCTGCTGGTGGTCGGGGACTTCGCCATCGCCCTGATCGTCTCGGTCGCCGCGGTGATCGCCGGGTTCTACGGCTGGGCGGGTCACCGCTGGGCACGCTGGGCGAGCCTGGTCGCACTCGGCCTGGGGGCGGGCACGTTCGCGCTCAACTGGCTGGCCCCGTGGGGCCTGCTCCCGCTCGCGGCGGGGGCCGTCCTGTGGTGGCTGCCTCCACTGCGCGGGTTCTTCGCCGCCTGGGACGCCGTCCGGCACCCCCAACCGGCGCGCCGCGAACGGCCGGCCGGTGTCGTGTACGGTCCGCTGCCCCGCTACCGATGAGGTCCGCGGCCGACACGAGGCGGCCGGGCCTTGGCTGGCACGCCGAATCGAGTTGGGCGTGCGGTCGACCTGCTGGAGACGTTGGAGCGGGCGACGGGAATCGAACCCGCACTGTCAGCTTGGGAAGCTGATGTTCTGCCATTGAACTACGCCCGCACGGGGTGGGCTCAGTGTAGCGGCCCCCCATGGGGGGGTGGCAATTCGACGCCTGGGTGGCGTCGCCTAGCCTTGGGGCATGTCCGAGACCACCCCCGCCGCCCCCGACGCCGGACCGGAGCCCGTGCCGTCGACCGGCGTACCTCCGCGATCCGGCTGGGATCCGCATCCGAACCCGCCGCGCGACCCACTGTTCGCGCCCCCGGGCGGGGTCTGGAACCGGCTCTCCCCCCGCTACGTCCGGGTGCGACAGGCGGGGGCTCTGGCCTGGACCCTGGTCCTCTTCGGGCCGGCGGCCGGGGCGTCCCTGCTGATCTTCGGGCAACCCTGGGTCACCGCGGGCCTGGTGGCGGTGGGGGTGCTGTGGGGGGTCTGGCGGGTGCTCCGGGCGCGCCGCTGGGTGGAGTCGTGGGGGTGGGCCGAGCGCGACCAGGACCTCTGCATCACCCACGGCCTGTGGTTCCGCCAACTCGTCGTGGTCCCGTTCGGTCGGATGCAGGTGGTCAACGTCACGTCGGGGCCACTGCTGCGCTCCCAAGGGCTGGCGGAGGTGCACCTCGTGACGGCCGCGGCGCTGTCGGACGCCAAGATCCCCGGCCTCGCCCAGGCGGACGCCATCGCGCTGCGCGATCGCATGATCGAACTGTCGGACGCCCGCGGGGCCGGCCTGTGACCCACCACCAGGCCCACCCAGGTCCCTCGTTCGAACCGCCGGCCGACCGGCCGTCGGCGCCACCCGCCCCACCCAAGGCGTCCGGGCCGGCCCCAGCGGAACCGGCGGCACCGGCCGCACCCGCGGCGTCCGTGGTGAGCGCGGAGCGCCCCCACCCGCTCACCCCGCTGGTGCAGGCGTGGATCTGGCTCGTCGGCGCGGCCCTGTCCCTGGGTCGGCAGCTGCTGGACGCCCCGCAGGACCTGATCGCCCTCCGGCTGTCCGAGCTGCCGCCCTGGACCCTCGGCTTCCTGCTGGTCATGGCGACCTCCCTCGGGCTCAACCTGTGGCGGTGGTGGACGACCCGCTTCGTGGTCACCGACCACGAACTGCGCGTCGAGCACCGCGGGCTGCAGCACGAGTCGAAGCGGGTGGCCTACACCCGCATCCAGAGCGTGGACATCACTCAGCCCTTCGCCGCCCGCCTGCTGGGGATGGCCCAGCTCACCATCGACGTCGGCGCCGACAGCCCGATCCGGCTGCAGTACCTCTCCCGCTCCCGCGCCGCGGCCCTGCGCGACGCGCTCCTCCACCGCGCCCACGGCCGCCGACCCCCCGCGGACGCCGCCGAGACCAGCGCCTGGGACGACACCGGCGCCGCCGACCGCGTCCTGCTCCGGGTCCCGCCCGGCGAACTCCTGCTGGGCGCCGTGCTGTCCCACGAACTGCTGCTGCTCGTCGCGGTCACCGCGACCCCCCTCGTCGTGGGGCTGGTCGCCGGCGGCGAACTGCTGTTGGTCGCCGGCGGGGTGATCCCGCTGCTGCTGGCGATCGGCGGCTTCCTGTCGAAGCGGGTCATCGGCCAGTACAACTACACCCTCGCCGAAACGCCCGCCGGGCTGCGGATCAGCCGCGGGCTGGCCTCGCTGTCGTCCGGCACCGTCCCCGTGCACCGCATCCAGGCGATCCGGATCGCCGAGCCCGTGCTGTGGCGGCGCATCGGCCGGGCCCGCGTCGATCTGGCGGTGCTCGGCCTCGGCGGCCTCACCGCCGACGAGGACCAGGCGGGGTCGTCGTCGATCATGCTGCCCATCGGACGCCCCGCGGACGTGCGCGTCGCCCTGCAGGCGGTCTGGCCCAACCTGGCCCTGGACGCCGTTCCCCTGACCCCGGCGCCCACCCGCGCCCGCCCGCTCGCGCCGCTCACCCTGCGGACCATCGCCCACGGCTGGGACGCCCACGTGGTCGTGCTGCGCCGCGGCTGGTGGACGCGGACCACCTGGATCATCCCCCACGCCCGCCTGCAGTCGGCGCTCATCGAGCAGGGACCGCTGGCCCGCCGGCTCGACGTCGCCCAGGTGGCCCTCCTCACCGGCGAGCTGGTGGGCCGGGCGACCACCTTGATGGAGGCCGCCGAGGCCCGGGCCTTCGTCTTCGCCGAGTTGCGGCGGGCGCGTACCGCCCGCGCCGACGAACTGCTCGGCGCCCCCTGACCCCGCCGGAGCGACGGCGAGTCGGTAGGGTTTCCGGCATGAGCAAACGGCACGTTCTCGGCATCGACATCGGTGGCTCGGGCATCAAGGGGGCCCTGGTCGACCTCAAGAAGGGCGAGTTCGCCTCGGACCGGCTGCGCATCCCGACGCCGGCCGAGTCGACGCCCCAGAACGTGGCGGCCGTCGTGAAGCAGATCGTCGACCACTTCGGCAAGGAGCTGGGAGACGGTCCGGTCGGCATCACGATCCCGGCCGTCGTGACCCACGGGCGCACCCGCTCGGCGGCCAACATCGACAAGTCCTGGATCGACGCCCCCGCCGAGCAGATCTTCGAGGAGGTCCTCGGCCGCGACATCCTGCTCGTCAACGACGCGGACGCCGCGGGCGTCGCCGAGGTGCTGTATGGCGCCGCCAAGGGCCACCCGGGGCTCGTCATCGTGACCACCCTGGGCACCGGCATCGGCACGGCCATCATCAACCGCGGCGTCCTGGTGCCCAACAGCGAGCTGGGCCACATCGAGATCGACGGCGCGGACGCCGAGCCGACGACGGCGGCCTCCGCCCGCGACCGGGAGGGCCTGACCTTCGAGGAGTGGGCGCCCCGGCTGCAGAAGTACTACAGCCGCCTCGAGTTCCTGCTGTGGCCCGACCTCATCGTCGTCGGCGGCGGCGTCAGCAAGAACGCCGACAAGTTCCTGCCGCTGCTGAAGCTGAACACCCCGATCGTCCCGGCCAAGCTGCGCAACGCGGCCGGCATCATCGGGGCGGCGTGGCTGGCCCAGGACCGCCTCGACCACCCCGATCCCCTGAGGGGCGCCGACCCGGCCGCGGCGCGCGCCGACGGGACCGACGCCCCGAAGCGCAAGAAGTAGGACGCCGCGGGCCGCGGCCTACATGTTCTCGGGGGCCTCGATCCCCAGCAGGTCGAGGCCCCTGGCCAGCACCTTGCGGGTCGCGGCGCACAACGCCAGCCGCGACTCCCGCACGGCACCCTCGGATTTCAGCACGGGGCACTGTTCGTAGAACACGCTGAGCGCGGTCGCCAGGTCGTAGAGATACGTGCACAGCTTGTGGGGCTGCAGGTTCTCGGCGACGTCGGCCACGGTCTCCCCGAACCGGGAGAGCAGCAGCGCCAGCGCCTGTTCCTCGGGGGCGTCCAGCACGGTGACCCGCGCCCCGACCGGCACCCCCTGCTCCGCCGCGTTCCGGAGGATGCGGGACAGCCGGGCGTGGGCGTACTGCAGGTACGGGCCGGTGTTGCCGATGGTGGCCGTCATCCGTTCGGCGTCGAAGGTGTAGTCCTTCTGCAGTTGGCTCGACAGGTCGGCGTACTTCAGCGCCGCCAGCGCGATGGGCCGGGCCGCGTGCCGCTCCGCCTCGTCCAGCAGGTCGTCGAGATGAACGGCCGTCCCCTCCCGGGTGGAGAACTTCTTGCCGTCCGGCCCGAGCACCTGGCCGAACCCGATGTGGATCGCCTCGACGTCGTCCGGCAGGTAGCCCGCCTTGCGCGCCACCGCGAAGATGAGCTGGAAGTGCAGCGCCTGCGGCGTCCCGACGACGTAGATGATGCGGTCCGCGCCCAGGGTGTCGACGCGGTAGCGCACGGCGGCCACGTCGGTCGTGTCGTAGCCGTAGCCGCCGTTCTTGTTGCGCAGGATGGCGGGCACGTCCAGGCCGTCCACGAACACCACGAGGGCGCCGTCGTCCAGCGTGGCGATGCCCCGGGACTCCAGGTCCGCGCACACCTGGGGCAGCAGGTCGTTGTACATCGACTCGCCGGCCACGTCGGCGTCCGTCAGCAGGACGCCGAGACGCGCGTACGTCGCGTTGAAGCCCTCCTGGCTCAGCTGGATGAGCCGCCGCCAGATCCCGAGGGTCTCCGGGTCGCCGGCCTGGAGCAGAACGACCCGGTCCCGGGCCCGCTCGGCGAAGACCTCGTCGGCGGCGAGCCGCTTGTTGGCCCGCAGGTAGAGCTCCTCCGCGCCCGCGAGGTCGAGGGTGTCGAGGTCGAGCCGCTCGTCGAGCACCTGCTCGACCAGCATGCCGAACTGCCGACCCCAGTCGCCGATGTGGTTCTGGGGGATGACCCGGTGGCCCTGCGCCGACAGCACCCGGTTGAAGCAGTCGCCGATGATCGTCGACCGGAGGTGACCGACGTGCATCTGCTTGGCGACGTTCGGCGCCGAATAGTCGATGACGACCGTCTGCGGCTTTGCCGCCCGGTCGATCCCGGTGTCCGGGTCGGCGAGCAGATCGGTGGCCACCCGGGCGAGAACGTCGTTGCGGATGCGGAAGTTGATGAAGCCGGGCCCGGCGATCTCCAGGGGCTCGCAGACGTCGGCCAGGTCGATCCGCTCCACCAGCCGCTGCGCCACGACCCGGGGCGGCTGCCCCTCGCTCTTCGCGAGCCGCAGCGCCACGTTGGACTGGAAGTGGCCGAACTGCGGCTTCGTCGCGGGCCGCATCTCCGGGTCGACCCCGGCGGCGGCCGCCACGCGCGTGCTGAGCAGGGAGTTCAAGGAGAGCATGGGGAGCATTCTTCCACGCCCTCAGGAGCCGACCGCCTCCCGGACGGCGTCGCTGGGCGGCGAGGTGACCGCGGGCGGCCGGTCGCGGACCAGGTCGACCACCATCTTGACGCCCGCGGGGAACTCCCGGGCGACGCCGACCGGCCAGAAGGCGCGGCCGGCCACCGAGGCGTCGCCGACGCCGACGGCGTCCAGCCCCAGCGCCCGGCAGGTCGCCAGGGCCCGGGGCAGGTGGTAGCGCTGGGTCACCAGGAGCGGCGCCGTGACCCCGAAGACGTCCCGCAGCCGGCGGCAGGTGTCGTAGGTGTCCTCGCCGGCCTCGTCCTCGACGATGCGGCACCCCGGCACCCCGCGCGCCTCCAGGTAGCGCCGCATGGCGGTCGTCTCGCGGTGGTGGTCGGGGGCGTTGTTGCCGCTCACGATCAGCACCCGCGCCTTCCCGGAGCGATAGAGCCGCTCCCCCAGGTCGAGCCGGGCCGCGAGGAACGCGGCCGGCGTACCGTCGGCGTGCACCTCGGCCCCGAAGACGACCGCGACGTCGCGGGCCGGCACGGCGTCCGGCTCGAAGACCCGTCCGGACGCCGCCGCCGCGGCCCACAGGCTGGGTGCGCCGACCGCGAGCCCGGCGGCGAGCAGGCCGGCGCCGCCGAGGCGCAGCGCGGTGACGAGCGGACGGGACAGGGGCACCCGGCCAGGGTACCGGGCGCCCCGGACGCCCCGGCCGACGGGGGCCGGGGCGTCCGGGGCGCTGCCAGCGGAGGCGGTCAGCGGGTCCGCTGCGCGGCGTAGTAGGCGATCAGCGCCCGGGTCGAGGCGTCCTGCGCGGCGAGCGCGTCGGCGTCCCCGGCGATGGCCGGCCCGATCTGCTTGGCGAGCACCTTGCCCAGTTCGACGCCCCACTGGTCGAACGAGTCGATGCCCCACACGACGCCCTGGACGAACGTGATGTGCTCGTACAGCGCGATGAGTTGGCCGACGACCGACGGGGTGAGCGCCGGCGCCATGATCGAGGTGGTCGGCCGGTTGCCCTTGAAGACCTTCGCCGAGACGAGCGCCTCCGGGACGCCCTCGGCGCGCACCTCGTCGGCCGTCTTGCCGAACGCGAGCGCCTTGGTCTGGGCGAGGAAGTTGGCGAGGAACAACTCGTGGACGTCCTGCCCGCCCTCCTTGATCGGCCGCGCGGGGTTGGCGACCGCGATGAAGTCGGCCGGGATGATCTGGGTGCCCTGGTGGATCAGCTGGTAGAAGGCGTGCTGGCCGTTCGTGCCCGGCTCGCCCCAGAAGACCTCGCCGGTCTCGGTGGTGACCGGGCTGCCGTCGGCCTTGACGCCCTTGCCGTTCGACTCCATCGTCAACTGCTGCAGGTAGGCCGCGAACCGGTGCAGGTACTGGGCGTACGGCAACACCGCGTGCGAGGTGGCCTTGACGAAGTTGACGTACCACACGTTGAGCAGGCCCATCAGCGCCGGCACGTTCTCGGCCCACGGCTTCTCGGCGAAGTGTCGGTCGATGGTGTGGAAGCCGGCGAGGAAGTCGGCGAAGTTCTCGGGGCCGATCGCGACACAGACCGAGGTGCCGACCGCCGAGTCGACCGAGTAGCGGCCGCCGACCCAGTCCCAGAAGCCGAAGGCGTTCGCGGGGTCGATGCCGAACTCGGCCACCTTGTCCAACGCGGTGGAGACGGCGACGAAGTGCTTGGCGATGGCGGCCGAGCGCTGGGCGTCCGAGCCGTCGATGGCCCCCGCCCGCTGCAGCGCGTCCAGCAGCCACCAGCGCGCCATCTTGGCGTTGGTGAGGGTCTCCAGGGTGGTGAACGTCTTGGACGCCACGATGAACAGCGTGGTCTCCGGGTCGAGGTCGACGGTCTTCTCGTAGACGTCGGTCGGGTCGATGTTGGAGATGAAGCGGCACTTCAGGCCCGGCTGCTTGTAGGGGATGAGTGCCTCGTAGACCATCACCGGGCCCAGGTCGGAGCCGCCGATGCCGATGTTGACGACGGTCTCGATGCGCTTGCCGGTGACGCCGGTCCACGCACCGGAGCGCACCTGGTCGGCGAAGGCGTAGATCTTGTCGAGCACCTCGTGGACGTCGGCGACCACGTCGGTCCCGTCGACGATGAGGGAGTCGCCCCGCGGCCGGCGCAGCGCGGTGTGCAGCACGGCCCGGTCCTCGGTCACGTTGATGTGGTCGCCGCGGAACATGGCCTCGCGACGCTCGGCCAGGCCGACCTCGTCGGCCAGGGCGACCAGCGCGTCGAGCACCTCGTCGGTGATGAGGTTCTTGGACAGGTCCACGTACAGGTCGCCGGCCGTCCGGGTGAAGCGTTCGGCACGGTTCGGGTCGGCGGCGAACCACCCGCGCAGGTCGGGGGTGAAGGCGGCGTAGAGGTCGGCCAGCTTGGCCCACGCGGCGCCCTTGGTCACGTCAGCAGTCATGGCGGCAGCCTAACGACCGGCGCCGGTGGCCGGGGCGCCGATTGCCCCGATGGCAACCGGTGAGCGCCGCTCGGGACGTCAGTCGATGCTGCCGTACTCCTGGGCGCGCCGGCGCAGGGCCTCCAAGTCGAGGGACGCCGGGCCCGCCGCCTCGGGGAACAGGACGCGGGCCTGAAGGCCGACCGCGCTCGCGCACGAGTCGAGGGACATGTCGCACTGGAACCGCTCCAGGCGCCCGGTCGCGACGAGCTCGACGTCGGGGAACAGCGCCCCCAGCGCCCGGCCGTAGGCCATTCCCAACACCTCGGTCGGGATCAGTTGGACGGACGTGGCGCCGACGCCCAGCGCGTAGTGGATCTCGTTGGGGGTCAACGCCCCGGGCGCGAAGGGGACCAGCCCGGCCGCCGCTGCGACCAGCTCGGGCGTCGTCACGGGGGACGTCACGAAGTGGGCGCCGCGGGCCGCCACCGCCCGCACCTCGTCGGCCGTCCGGACGCCGTAGGCGCCGATGCGGGCCCGCCGCCCGAAGATCCGCAGCGCCTCGTCGAGTCGCTCGCCGTCCGCGGCCGGGAAGGCCCAGGCGCGGACGCCCTCCTGGATCAGGACCTCTCCGGCCGCCACCCAGGTCGGCAGCCGCTGCGCGGACGGGAACTCCGTGAACAACCGTCGCCCCCCGAGGGCCGCCACCAGTCCCGCCATGCGCCCATCATGCCCGAAGGCTCCGCAGCCACGCGTTCAGCCCCCACCGGGTGCAGCGGGCCGCGGCCAGGCGGGACGCCGCGGCAAGGGCGTCCGCGAACCCGAGGCCCCGCTCGGCGTGGAAACAGAAGGCGCCGTGCAGGACGTCCCCCGCCCCCAGGGTGTCCACCGCCGTCACCGTGGGCGGCCGCAGTTCGCCGGACGCCCGCGTGTCGGCGTCCCACCAGGCGAGCGGACCGGCGCCCGCCGTGATGGCGACCCGGCGGACGCCCACCGCGTGGAGGGCCGCCGCCGCGAAACCGCCGGCCGGGGCGTCCCCGACCCGGAACTCGGCCGAGCAGATCGCGACGTCGGTCAGGGGCAGCAGCCGCTCCCAGACGGGCCGGGGCCGGCCGGCGTCCGCCACGACCGGGACGCCCGCGGCCCGCGCCGCACGGGCGGCGGCCAGGGCGAGGGTCGGGTGGTGACCGTCGACAAGCAGGGACGCCGCCCCGGCGACCAGCTCGTCCAGGGGCGGCACATCCGGCAGCGCGAAGCCCTCGCTGTTGACGACCGCCCGCTGGCCGGTGGTTTCGGTGACCAGCACGGACGCGACCGGCGGGATGCCGGGGCGTCCGGACGCGAGGTCCACCACCTCGACACCGAACGATTCCAGGTCGGCCCGCACCAGGCCGGCCACGGGGTCGGCACCCAGGGCCGTCACCAGTCGTGCGCGTCCGCCGAGCGCGGCGAGCGTCTTGGCGGCATTGGCCGCCGGTCCCCCGGCGGTCACCTCGACCGCGGTCGCGGTGACCTTCTCGTCGGGGCCGGGCAGCCGGGCGACCCGGTGCACCACGTCGAGGGTGGCCAGGCCGGCGAACACCGCCGGCCGGGGTGGCTGCGTCATGGCGGATCCTCCGTTCGCCGACCCTCGGCCTCCGCAGCCTCGGTCCGTTCCGCGGAACACGAGCCAGCCGTGCAACCGGGCGGAGAAGCGCGCGGCAACCGGGCAGCAACGTCGAAACGGGCAGTGACGCGGGTGTGAAATGGCTTGTGTGGCGAACATACCAAGTGCTGACTGGCCGGTGACCCCGGAACTGGTGCGTGAGTTGTTGTCCGATCAGTGCCCGGATCTGGCCGATTTGGAGCTCCAGCCGTTCGCCCACGGCTGGGACAACGAGATGTTCCGCCTCGGCGACACCCTGCTGGCGCGCTTCCCGCGCCGGGAGGCGACCGCCGTGCTCCTCGAACACGAGGCCCGGTGGCTGCCCACCCTGGCCAATCACCTCACCACCTGGACCCCGCGCCCGATCTTCGTCGGACGCCCCACCTCCGCCTTCCCCTGGACGTGGACGATCGCGCCCTTCCTGGCGGCGCGGGCCGCGGCCGCGGTGCCCGTGCCCGAGCGGACGCCGGCGGCCGAGGACCTGGCGGACTTCTTCGGCTCGCTTCATCTGGCGGCCCCGCTCGGGGCACCGGTCAACCCCGTCCGCGGGATGGCGTTGGACCAGCCGGCGATCCACGCCCGGGTGCTGGAGCGGCTCGCCCGCGAGGGCGGCCGGAGCGGGGCGTTGGCCGAGCGGTGGCACGCCTGGAGCCGGGCTCCGGAGTGGGAGGGTCCCGACGTGTGGCTGCACGGGGACGCCCACGCGCTGAACGTCCTCCTCACCGACACCGGACGGCTGGCCGGCGTCGTCGACTGGGGCGACATCACCTCGGGCGACCCGGCCTGCGATCTCGCCGCCGGGTGGTTGATCTTCGACGAGGAGGGCCGGCGGCGCTTCGTCGCGCGCTGCTCACTCAACCCGGCCTACGACGAGCACGTGTGGGCGCGCGCCCGCGCGTGGGCGCTCCAGCTGGGCCTGATCCTGGCCCAGCAGGCCGACGACCAGCCCCTCCTGCGGGCCACCGGCGAACTGGCGTTGGCGAACGTGCTCGCCGAGACCCCGGAAGCCCGCTGACCACCGGCGGGTACCGTTGCCGGCGAGGAGGTCGGATGCCGAACCATCGCCTGGGGGCCGTGGGCTGCGCGCTGCTGCTCGCTGTCGCCGGCTGCGCCCCCGGCGGCCCGCTCCTCGCCGGCTCGCCGGCGGCCACCCCCCGCGCGACGGTCGCGTCGGCGTCCCCCACCCCGGCGCGGGTCGCCCCCACCGACCTGCCGGTCTCGGTGCCGGCCAGCCCGGGCGCCACGCTCGACGTGCTGCCGGACGGCCGCACCGGCACCGCCCTGGACCAGCCGTTCACGTACCGCGGCCTGGTGCTGATCAACCGGAACCATCCGGTGTCGCAGGCCTACGCCCCGGAGGTCGGCGAGGATTACCGGCTCGTCCCCGAGGCGGAACGGGCGTTCGGCCGGATGCTGGCGGCGGCGAAGGCCGACGGCGCGGACATCATCTGGCGCGTCGGCTACCGCAGCTACGAGAACCAGGCCGAACTGGCCGCCACCCCGCCCACCCACTACGGTGACGACGCCGAGTGGTACGTCGCCAGGCCCGGCCAGAGCGAACACCAGGCGGGCCTCGCGGTGGACGTGGCGTCGAAGGCCGGCTACGGCACCCGGTTCCCCGAGACGAAGGAGTTCGCCTGGCTGCGCGCCCACGCCCACGAGTACGGGTTCATCCTGCGCTACCCCGAGGGCAAGAGCGCGCTCACCGGGCTCAACTACGAGCCGTGGCACTACCGCTACGTCGGAGCGGCGGCGGCCGCGTTCGGGCCGAACGCGACGCTCACCGTCGAGGAGTACCTCGGCGGCCGCTGACGGTCAGCGGGAGGATACTGCGGGGGTGACAGCCAGCAGCAGCAGCACCCCGGCCCCCTTCGAGTTCGCCCGGATCCGCTGGATCTACTTCGGCCTGCTGATCGGGATGTTCGCCTCGTCGATCTCGATGACGATCGTCGGGCCTGCGATCCCCCGGATCGTGGCCGATCTCGGCGGCGTCCAGTACTACGCGTGGTTGTCGACCATCGTCATGCTGGTCAGCGCGGTGATCACCCCCATCAGCGGGAAGTTCTCGGACATGTTCGGCCGGCGGCGGTTCTACATCCTGGGCCTGATCGTCTTCATGACCGGCTCGGCGCTCTCCGGGCTGGCGATGAACTTCCCGTGGCTCGTGGCGGCCCGGGCGATCCAGGGCGCCGGCATGGGGGTGCTGATGCCCCTGTCCCAGACGATCCTGGGCGACGTCATCCCGCCCCGCCAGCGCGGCAAGTACCAGGGGTACATGGGCGCGGTGATGGGGGCGTCCCAGGTGGTCGGTCCCCTGATCGGCGGCTGGGTGACGGACGCCGTGAGTTGGCGCCTGCTGTTCTACATCAACCTGCCCATCGGCCTGGCGGCCCTGTACATGATCGTCCGGCACCTGCACGTGCCGGAATTGAGCATCCCGGCTGTCGTCGACCGGGCCGGCATCGCGACCATGACCGTCGGCGTGACCGCCACCCTGCTCGGGATCAGTCTCGGCGGCACCGAGGGCTGGCTGCGCCCCGAGGTGATCGCCTTGCTGACGGTGGGCTTGATCGGCCTCGTGGTGTTCGTGCTCGTCGAGCTCCGCGCCGCCGAGCCCATCGTGCCGATGCACCTGTTCCGCAACAGCATCTTCACCTGGTCCACCATCGCCGGACTGACGCTGAACATGGCGTTCATGGCGATGCTCATCTACACGCCGGTCTACGCCCAGGGCGTCCTCGGGATGAGCGCCACGGAGTCGGGCCTCGTCCTGATCCCGATGAACGTGGCGGTGTTCGGGATGGGCATCGTGGTGGGCAACCTCACGACCCGCACCGGGCGCTACAAGGAGTTCGCGGTCGCCGGCCTCGGCGTCATGCTCGGCGCGGCCACGCTCATGCTGCGCCTGGGGACGGCGTCCACCCTGCCCGAGCTCACGGCCTACACCCTGCTGTTCGGGATCGGCCTCGGCATGTGCTTCCAGGTGTACACGCTGGCGGTCCAGAACGCCGTCCGGCGCCGGGATCTGGGGGTCGCCACCTCCTCGCTGCAGTTCTTCCGCAACATCGGCAACACGCTGGGCACCGCCGTCGCCGGCACGCTGATGACCTCCTCGCTGCTGGCCGGGCTGCAGGCCCGGGTGACTCCGGAGCTGCTGGCGGAGGTGCCGGGCGGTCGCCTCGACCCGAACGCCGTCCTCAGCCCGGCGGCCCTCGCCCAGCTGCCGGACGCCGTCGCCCAGGTGCTGCGCCTGTCCCTGGCCGATGCCATGCACGTCGTGTTCTTCGTCCCGCCGATCTTCAGCGCGTTCGCGCTCGTGGCGACCCTGTTCATCCGGCCCCTGCCGCTGCGGGACACGCTCGCCACCAACGAGGACCGCGGCCGCGAGGCGCTCGACACCCTCGCGCTGTCCACGCCGGAAGATGACCGCGCCCTGGTGAGCGCCGAGGACGCCCACGTGCGCAGCAAGGAGCGGATGATGGGCGCCCACCTGATCCTGCTCGCCGAGCAGGCGTCGCTGGGCAACCCGCTCCTGCGGGACGCCGTCGCCGAGTTCGGCGGCGGCGACGTCGAACGCGGCCTGCAGCTGCTGCGCTCGGCCGGGACGATGCTGCTGTCGGAGGACCCCGCCGTCATCGACGAGCACGAGCCCTTTGCGGTCGAGCTGTCGCAGCGCGGCAAACGGCGGCACATGCTCAGCGACGAACTGACCCGCCGGCTGGAGGCGGTGGCCGCCAAGGTGGCGAGCGTCGAGCCGACGCACCCCACCAAGCCGCGCATCGAGTCCTCGAACGGCATCGACGGGGAGGGCCTCAACCGGGCCATCGGCATGCTGGACGCCGCGCTCGTGGCCGACATCGCCGATCGGCGCTGGGGGGTGGGGGCACTGACGCCGATTGAAAGTTGACGCCGCGGACGCCCCCGCCCGAACCGCGCACCGAGCGGACGGGGCCGCTAGCCTGCCGACCGTGCCTCGCTACGCCTACCCGCCCGACCTGCGCGACCGCCTGATCGTGGCGGCGGCGGACCGGCTCGCCGCCGGCGGCCCGCAGGGGCTGTCGCTGCGCGAGCTCGCCGCCTCGCAGGGGACCTCGACGAACGCGGTGTACACGATCTTCGGCGGGAAACCCGAGCTGATCGCGGCGGTCGTCACGGCCGCGCGGGACGGCTTCGTGGCCGCCCAGCAGGAGGCGCTGGCCGACGGCGACTCGCTCCAGACGCTCGGCGAACTCGGCCGGGCCTACCGCCGCTGGGCGCTGGCCAACCCGTCGCTCTACCGGGTCATGTTCGCCGGCGACCCGTACGTCGACCCGGGGCGACCCCGCCTGGAGGGGCTGGTGCCGCTGCGCGGGGCGCTGACCCGGCTGATCGACGCCGGCCTCGTGCGTGAGGTCGACGTGACGCTGGCCGCCCGCTCGCTGTGGGCGTGGGTGCACGGCTGGGTGATGCTCGAGATCGCCGACGGCGCCACCCCGGACCCCGACAGCGACGCGGCCTTCGACGGGCACCTGCGCGCCTCACTCGTGGGCATCGCCTCGGACGCCCTCCGCGCCACCCTCGCCTGACGGTGCGGCGTCGGTCAGCGGGCGTCCGGCAGGCCGGTGCGGGTGAAGTTCTCCCAACTGCGGGACGCCGTCGGTCCCCGCTGCCCCTGGTAGTGCGAGCCACGCGCCCGGTCGCCGTAGGGGTGCGCGGCCGGCGAGCTGAGCTGGAAGAAGCAGAGCTGGCCGATCTTCATGCCGGGCCACAGCTTGATCGGCAGCGTCGCCACGTTGGAGAGCTCGAGCGTCACGTGGCCGCTGAACCCGGGGTCGACGAAGCCGGCGGTGGCGTGCGTCAGCAACCCGAGGCGTCCAAGCGAACTCTTGCCCTCGACGCGGGCCGCGAGATCGGCGGCGAGCGTCACGGTCTCCAGGGTGCTGGCGAGCACGAACTCCCCCGGGTGCAGCACGAAGGCCTCGTCCGGGGCCACCTCGACCAGGTGGGTGAGCTCGGGCTGCTCCTCGGCGGGATCGATGGCCGGGTAGCGGTGGTTGTCGAAGAGCCGGAAGAAGCGGTCGAGGCGCACGTCGACGCTCGAGGGTTGGATCAGCAGGGGGTCGAAGGGGTCGAGGCCGATGGCGCCGGACCCCAGGCGGGCCAGGATGTCGCGGTCGGAAAGCAGCACGCCTCGACCGTAACGCGCCGTCGCCCGGGGCGGGGCGCAGGGTCGCCCACGACACGCACCCCGCCGCCGCCGTTGGCGTCCGTCGCCCGGTTGGGTGTTGAGTGGCCCCCGTGACCGACCACCCCGACCGCCGCCAGGGCCTCGCCGCCGGCATCTCCGCGTACGCCCTGTGGGGACTGTTCCCGCTCTACTGGCCGCTGCTCAAGCCGGCCGGGGCGTTCGAGATCCTGGCCCAGCGCATCGTGTGGTCGTTCCTGTTCGTGCTGGTGCTCCTGCTGGTGCTGCGCGCCTCGTGGCGGTGGGTGCCGATGGTCTTCGACCGGCGCGTCGCCCCGCGCCTCGTCGCCATGTCCGTGCTGGTCGCCATCAACTGGGTGACCTACATCCTCGCCGTGAACACCGGGCACGTCGTCGAGACGTCCGTGGGGTACTTCATCAACCCGCTGGTCAGCGTCGCCCTGGGCGTCCTGCTGTTCAAGGAGCGGCTCGATCTGGTCGGCCGGATCGGCGTCGCCTTCGCCTTCGCCGGCGTGGCGGTCCTCGCCTGGGGCAGCCTGGGCACCCTGTGGATCTCGCTCACCCTGGCCTTCTCGTTCGGCCTGTACGGCGTCGCGAAGAAGAGGGCCCCCCTGCCGGCCCTGCCCGGGCTCCTGGTCGAGTCGACGGTGCTGCTGCTGCCGGCGCTGGCGTTCCTGATCTACCTCGGGGTCACCGGCGGCGCGCAGTTCGGCCGGGCGCTGCCGACCGACGTGTTGATGGCGTTCAGCGGCCCCGCGACCGTGCTGCCGCTGTGGCTGTTCGCCCTGGCCACCGTCCGCCTAACGCTGGGGACGGTCGGCATCCTGCAGTACCTGGCCCCCACGACCCAGTTCATCCTCGGCATCACCCTGTTCGGGCAGCAGGTGTCGGCCGCCTACTGGGCGGGGCTGGTCCTGGTGTGGGTCGGCTGCGCGGTCTACCTGTTCGACACGCTGCGGGGTACTGGGGGACGCGGCACCGTGGCCCCCCAGTCGTAGACTCGCCGGAGGGAGCCCGCCGAGGAGTGGTGACCATGGACCGCGATCAGGCCGAGACGCTCGCCAAGGCGCACGACGCGCCCGACACCGACGACCCCCGCAAGCCGGCCCACTTGTGGCAACTGTCGCCACGGTCGTGGTGGTACGCCGTCCGCCGGGCGGCGCACAACTTCCTGGTGAACATCGACACCGATGTGGCCGCCACCCTGACCTACTTCGCGGTCGTCTCGATGTTCCCCGGGTTGCTGGCCCTGTTGACGCTTCTGAGCCTGTTCGGGCAGGGGGAGGCGACCGCCGCCTGGATCATCGCGTTCCTCGCCCGTCACGTGGACGCCGGGGTGGTCGACCTGCTGCGCGACCCGGTCCTACGGCTCACCCATGCCCCCAGCGCCGGTTGGGTGCTGCTGGCCAGCCTCGGCGTGGCGCTGTGGGGGGCCGCGGGCTACGTGGGGGCGTTCGGCCGGGCCCTGAACCGGGTCTACGACGTGGCCGAGGGGCGGCCGTTCTGGGTGACGATCCCCTACAACCTGGCGCTCACGGCGCTCACCCTGCTGGTGGGCACGCTCGGGATGCTCGCGATCCTGCTGTCGACCACGGTGGTGCGGCAACTCGGCGACTACGTCGGACTGGCGGAGGAGACCGTCCGCTTCTGGGGCGTCGCGCGTTGGCCCATCCTGGTCTTCGCGGCCCTGGCGTACGTGGCCGCGCTGTACTACGCCACCCCGAACGTGCGGCTGCGGTTCCGGCTGGTCACGCCGGGCACGATCGTGGCGCTGGCCGGCGCCCTCGCCGCCACCTACGGGTTCAACACCTTCGTCACCAACTGGGGCACCTGGAACGAGACCTACGGCATCGTGGGCTCCGTCATCGTGCTGCTGCTCGGCCTGTGGCTGACGAACTGCGTCCTGCTCTTCGGCGGCGAACTGGACGCCGAACTCGAGCGCGTCCGGGAGCTGCAGGGCGGGTTCGCCGCCGAGGCCAGCATCCAGTTGCAGCCGCGCGACGACCGCATCATCCGGGAGGTCATCGCCCTCGACGACCGGTTCATCGCCGAGGGCCGAGCGTTGCGCGAACGGTACGCCGGGCCGACCCCGACGCCGACCACGTTCCTGCCCGGCGGGTTGTCGACCCGGTCGGCGCGCCGCGGGCGCGCCCGGCGCCCCCCGGACGCCCCAGGCCCGGCCGGCTGACGGTCGGGTCCACGGACCTGACCGGTTGGGCCGCGCCGCCCGCACGGGGCGGCTAGCGTCGAACCCATGCAGAGGCCCGCGATCTTCGACAGCCGCTTTCCCCCGTCCGAGCGCACGTTCCGGGGGGCGATCTCGATGCGACTCGCCTCCGGAGGAGCCGACGTCGACGAGTTGGTCGAGGTGTTCACCGCGGCCGCCGAGGAGTTCGACGAACTCTTTCCCGACGACGCCCCCGTCGATCCCGCCGACGTGCCCGCCATCGTCGACGAGGTGGTCGCGGAGTACCAGCGGGTCGTGACCGCGATGTCACCGGACGCCGAAGGCCTGATGGGCGCTCTGGACGACCTGTTCCGGGACGGCATCCTGTTCAGCTACGGCGACAGCGAGGAGGCGTCCGAAGCGCTGGAGTACCTCGAGGACGCGTTCGAGGCCGTCGCCGCCGAGGGCGGTCAGCTGCGCGGGTTCCTCTACTCGCTGGTGAAAGATCTGGACGCGATGGTGCTCCGGCAACGACTCGAGGTGTCCTACGGCACCTTCGACGCCGACAGCACCGCGGTGCCGACGCTGGCGCGCCGGGCCGTCGAGGTCTTCCGGAACCACGGACTGGCGGCGCACTGGTCGGGGGACCTGGGTGACCGCATCGTCATCGAGCCGATGGTCGTCGACGCCCCCCTCGTCGAAAGCGACGACGAGGACGCCTGCGGCTGCGGCCACGATCACGGCCCGAACGGCCACCAGCACTGAGCGGGCGCGGCGGCCGGGGGCGTCCCTCTTTCGGGACGCCACCGTGCCGCCGCGCGCACCCGCGTAACCTCGTCGGCGTTCGAAGATGAAAGGGCCACGTCGTGCGCGCATTGCTCAGCGGGAACGAGGCGATCGCCCTCGGCGCCTGGGAGGCCGGGGTCGCCGTGGGGTGCGGCTACCCGGGGACCCCGTCCACCGAGATCCTCGAAGCCCTGATCGGCTACCCGGGGCTGTACACCGAGTGGTCGGTCAACGAGAAGGTCGCCCTCGAGGTGGGCCTGGGGGCGTCCATCGCGGGCGGCCGGGCCCTGGTCACGATGAAGCACGTCGGCGTCAACGTGGCCGCCGATCCGCTGTTCACGAGCGTCTACACCGGCGTCAACGCCGGCCTGGTCGTGGTCACCGCCGACGATCCGTCGATGCACTCCTCCCAGAACGAGCAGGACAACCGCCACTACGCGGTGGCGGCCAAGCTGCCGATGTTCGAGCCGTCCACCCCCGCGGAGGCCCGCCTGTTCACCCGCTGGGCGTTCGAGCTCAGCGAGCAGCACGACACCCCGGTCTTCCTGCGCACGACGACGCGACTGTCGCACTCGAAGGGTGTCGTGCCGGAGGTCGACCGGACCATCACCCCCGCGAAGCACCCGGTGGGGGTCGACCAGAACCCGCCCAAGTACGTGATGATCCCGGGGCACGCCCGCGTGCGGCGCGTCGAGGTCGAGGCACGGCTGGCCGAACTGCGCCGCGTCGTCGAGACCCATCCCGCCAACGTGGTCGAGCGCCGCGGCGGCGTCGGCGTCATCACCTCGGGGGTCCCCTACAGCTACGTCCGCGAGGTGCTGCCGGACGCCTCGGTGCTCAAGCTGGGCATCGTCCACCCGCTGCCCGAGCAGCTGATCCGCGACTTCGCGGCGTCCGTCGAGACCCTGTACGTGGTGGAGGAACTCGACCCCGTCATCGAGACGCAGGTGCGCGCCTGGGGGCTCGGCTGCCACGGCAAGGACACCTTCCCCGCCATCGGCGAGTTCTCGCCCGAGGTGCTGCGGGCGTCCCTCGGCCTGCCGCAGCCGGGTTCGGTGGCGGCCGGCGACCTCGAGGTGCCGATGCGGCTGCCCGGGCTCTGCGCCGGGTGCCCGCACGGCCACGTCTTCAACGTGCTCCGCGACCGCGGCCTCTTCGTGTCGGGCGACATCGGGTGCTACAGCCTCGGCGTCCTGCCCCCCTACCGGATCATGGACACCCTGGTCGACATGGGGGCGTCCATCACGATGGCCCACGGCATGGACATCGTGCTGGCACAGGCCGGGCAGACCCACGGCCAGCGCGCCCACGTCTCGGCGGTGATCGGCGACTCGACGTTCGCCCATTCGGGCATCACCGGCCTGCTCAACGCGATCTGGAACAAGCGCGACGGGCTGTACGTCGTGCTCGACAACGGCACGACGGCGATGACGGGCGCCCAGGAGAACCCGCTGTCGGGCGAGCGGATGGGCCACGAGAACTCCACCCACGTCGATTACGTCCTGCTGTGCCGGGCGCTGGGCATGCCCGAGCAGAACGTCCGGATCGTCGACGGCAACGACACCGCCGCGATCTCGGCGGCGGTCGACGAACTCGCCACGCTGCCGGGGGTGAAGCTGCTGGCCGCGGTGGGGCTGTGCGTCATGGAGGCCAAGGAGCTGCGCAAGACCGGCAAGCTCGCCGAGAAGAAGGCCTGGCGCGAACTGCAGCTCACCGCGGCGTGCCGGGGGGTGCGCACCGATGCCTGAGCCGCTGAAGACGGACGCCGCCCCGCACGGCGCCGACGAGCCGGGCCGCGTGTTCAACGTGCTCATGGTCGGGGTCGGCGGCCAGGGGATCATCCTGGCCTCGGACATCCTGGCCGAGGCCGCGATGCTGGCCGGGCTGGACGCCAAGAAGTCCGAGGTGCACGGCATGAGCCAGCGCGGCGGGCCCGTGTTCAGCCACGTCCGGTTCGGCGCCGAGGTGCACTCCCCCGTCATCGGCATGGGGGAGGCGGACGTCCTCTACTCGCTGGAGCGCATGGAGCTGCTGCGCTGGGCGCCCTGGGCGCGGCCCGGCGCCACCGCCATCTACGCCGACACCGACCTGCCGCCCGGGGCGCTGACCGCCTACCCGCCGGGACTCGACGACGAGATCGCCGCCCGGTTCGGGCAGGTCGTGCGGTTCGACATGCGCGAGCTGCGCAGCCGGATCAACCCCAAGGCCAAGAACACCGTCCTGCTGGGGGCGGTGTCGGTGCTGACCCCGCTGCCCCTGGACGCCTACGTGCGCGCGATCACCGCGCTGGTCCCGGCGGGCACGGCGGACGCCAACCTGGCCGGTTTCGAGGTGGGCCGGCGCATCGCCCTCGCCGCCCTCGGCCGGGACGCCGAGGAGGCACCGCACGAGCCGGCCGCCGTGGCCGGGCAGGAGTAAGCCCATGTGGAACGAAGCCGCCCAGACCCTGCCGGTCCCGGACCTGCGTGCCCTGCAACTGGAGCGCCTGCGCACCCAGATCGCCCGGGTGTACGACCGGGTGCCCTTCTACCGGGCCCGCCTGGACGCCGCGGGCGTCACCCCCGCGGACATCCGGTCGCTGACCGACCTCGCCCGGGTGCCGTTCACCTCCAAGTCCGACATGCGGGAGGTCTTCCCGTTCGGGCTGTTGGCGGTGGACCGCGACGAGGTCGTCGAGGTGCACATGTCGTCGGGGACGACCGGCAAGCCGGTCGTGGACGCCTACACCCGCGGCGACCTGGACCTCTGGTCCGACGTCATGGGGCGCACCCTCGACATGGGCGAGGTGGGTGACCACGACATCGTCCAGAACGCGTACGGCTACGGGCTGTTCACCGGCGGCTTCGGCGTCCACTACGGCGCGGAGCGCCTCGGAGCTCTGGTGCTGCCGGTGTCGTCGGGCAACACCCACCGGCAGCTGACCCTCATCCAGGACTTCGGCACCACCGTGCTGACCTGCACGCCCTCCTACGCGCTCTACATCGCCGAGTACGCGGCCAAGCAGGGCCTCGACCCCGCGGCCCTGCCGCTGCGGGTCGGGTTCTTCGGCGCCGAGCCGTGGAGCCTCGAGATGCGGGACGAGATCGAGCGCCGGCTGGGCATCCGGGCGTTCGACATCTACGGCCTCACCGAGATCATCGGACCGGGGGTCGGCTCGGAGTGTGCCCAGCAGGACGGTCTGCACCTGTTCGAGGACCACTTCTACCCCGAGATCGTGGACCCGGACACCGGGGTGCCGCTGCCGGACGGCGAGACCGGCGAGCTGGTGCTGACGACCCTGACGCGGGAGGGCTCCCCCGTCCTGCGCTACCGCACCCGCGACATCACCTACCTGATGCCCGAGCCGTGCCCGTGCGGCCGCACCTCCCGGCGGATCCACCGGCTGATGGGCCGTACCGACGACATGCTGATCATCCGCGGGGTGAACGTGTTCCCGCAGCAGATCGAGGAGGTGCTGCTGCGCGTCCAGCGCGTCGAACCGCACTACCGGATCACCGTGGACCGTGACGGCACGATGGACACCCTCACCGTCGAGGTCGAGATGTCCGACGAACTCTTCAGCGACGACCTCGCCGACGTCATCGCGCTGGAGCGCGCCATCGAGCGCGAACTGCACTCGGAGACCGGCCTCCAGGCCCGCTGCGTCCTGGTGAACCCGCAGACCATCGAACGCTCCGAGGGCAAGGCCAAACGGGTTTTCGACCGCCGGAAGGTGACCACCCATGTATGACGCCGACGAGCACATCTTCCAGCTCAGGCAGATCTCGGTCTTCCTGGAAAACCGGCCCGGGACGCTCGCGTTGGCCACCCGGGTGCTGGCGGACGCCGGCGCGAACCTCCGCGCCCTGATGATCGCCGAGACCGAGCGGTTCGGCATCCTGCGCCTCATCACCGACGAGCCGGACGCCGCCGTCGCGGCCCTGACCGCGGCCGGGTTCCGGACGCGGCTCACCGACGTGGTGGGGGTCGAGGTGCCCGACCGGGCCGGCGGACTCGCCGACCTGCTCGGGGTGTTCGCCGGGTCCGAGATCAGCGTCGAGTACATGTACGCCGAGCTGTCCGGCCGGGCCGGCCGGGCGCTGCTGATCATGAAGGTCGAGCCGCGCGACGACGCCCTCGAGCGGCTCTACGACGCCGCCCTGTACTGACCGGTGACGGGTTGCTCGGGCGTCAGCGGCGCTCGGGCAGCCCGGTGATCACGACGCCGCCGACGGCGTTGAGCAGGGGCGTCATCGCCAGGCCGGTCGAGTTGTTTTCGTGTACCAGGTAGCACACCCCCGTCTCCCGGTCCCGAAGGATCTTGGTGCTCGTCCTGATGTTGGACTCGCTGTGGATGACCTCGAAGCGGGGCGGTTCTTTCGGCATGACGCCAGACTACGTCGGCCCCTGTCAACGAGCCTGTAGGTCGGCCAAGACCTCGGGATCCTGGGCGTCCAGCCAGTCGCACAGCCAGCGGTGGCTGACCAGTTGCACCTCGGGGCGTGACCCGAACTCGACGATCAGGTCGCGCAGGTTGTCCTGGTAGATGCCGCCCAGCCAGGGGCTGAGGTGGTTGCCGATGATCAGCGGCGCGCGGTTCGTCGACAGGCACAGCTCGAGGCCCGCGCGCAGCGAGTCGCGGTGCTCGGCCTGCCATTGGGCGCGCTGCGCCGCGGTGCCGATGTTCTTCGCCTTGGTGTGGGCGACGTAGTAGTTGTAGTCCATCGGCAGGATGCTCTTGCCCTTGAACGGCACCGGGAACATCGACATGTCGTACAGGCCATGGGAGTCCTTCTTCGGCCAGGCCGCGGACGCCCGGGTGCCCGAGGTGTCGTAGCGCCACCCGTACCGCTTGGCCACCGGCAGCAGCGTCTCGCGGCCGGCGAGCAGCGGCGTCCGGGCGCCCACGCACTCCTTGGTGTAGTCGAACGGGAACGGCTCGAGGTCGTCCCAGCCGGTGAAGGTGCGCCACTGGGTGACCAGCTTGTACACCTGGCTGAGTTCCTGTTCCCAGTCGGCGCTCGTCCAGGACGGCACGCCGTTCGGGTTCTGGAAGTGGCCGCCCATGTGGGTGCCGATCTCGTTGCCGTACTTCCATGCCGTCGAGATGCCCTCGATGGTGCGCCGCACCGTCTTGTCCGACATGAACGGGATGTCCGAGTCCCCCGCCGGCCGCCGCGGCGGCTGGTACTCCTTCTTGCGCGACGCCGGCAGCACGTACAGCGCCGTCAGGAACATCGTCATCGTGCCGTCGACCGAGTGCGCCGCGTCGATCATGTCGAGGATGTGGTCGTCGTTGCCGGACGCGCCGTCCCAGCTGAACAGCACGAACTGCGGCGGGGTCTCCCCCTTCGCGAGCTTCGTGATCGGCCGTTGGAACGGTTGCGGGTCGGGCGACGGGGCCTGGGACCCGTCGCCGATCGGGGTGCCGAGCCGCACGTTCGGCGTCCCGTCGGGGTTGACGGACGCCGTCGGCACGGCACTCGTCGGGGCGGGAGCCGGGGCGGGCACCGCGCAGCCAGCGAGCCCGGCGACTCCGGCGGTCAGTCCCAGGGAGAGGAGCGTGCGGCGGGGTAGGGTCATGATCGGCCTTTCTTGGTCGGTCACCCGCGTGGGGGTCCGGGCCACCCTACCCGGCCCCGCCGAACCTGCCCGGCAGCGCGCCGCGGGGCCGCACCGACGGCGTCCGGGCGGGGCCGAGTGACGGAAGGAGTGGCGACGTGGCCGAGAAGAGAACCCTGGCCGGGGGCGACCCGAGCGGCTACCAGAGCGCGGAGTCGACCCAGGGCCCGCCCGCGACACGCCTCAACGCGCTGCGCGCCGCGGTGCTGGGCGCCAACGACGGCATCGTGTCGACCGCGGGCATTCTGACCGGCGTCGCGGGCGCCACCCTCCAGTTCGGCGCCCTGGTGACGGCGGGCGTCGCCGGCGTGACGGCGGGTGCGCTGTCCATGGCGGTGGGCGAGTACGTGTCGGTGGGCACCCAGCGCGACTCCGAGGCGGCGCTGCTGCACCAGGAGCGGCGCGAGCTCGCCGAGATGCCGGAGGAGGAACTCGCCGAGCTGACCGCCCTCTACGTCGCCAAGGGGCTCACGCCGGACCTGGCCCGCCGGGTCGCCGACCAGCTCCACGCCCACGACGCGCTGGCCGCCCACGCCGAGACCGAACTGGGCATCGATCCGCACAACCTGACCAGCCCGGTCGTGGCGGCGGTGTCCTCGGCCCTGGCGTTCGTGGCCGGGTCGCTGCTGCCGCTGGCGGCGATGCTGCTGAGCCCCGACCCGGCCCGCCTCGGCGTCACGGTGGTGTCGGTGGTGCTGGCGCTCGCGACGACGGGGGTGCTGAGCGCGCGGTGGGGTGGGACCCCAGTCGTGCGGTCGATCGCGCGCAACGTCCTGGGCGGCCTCCTGGCGATGGGGGTCACGTACTGGATCGGCCGCCTGGTGGGGCTGGGACTCGGCTGACGGCGTCCGCTCGGCGTCGGTCAGCGCCGCAGCAGGCCCAGCACCCAACTCGAGAAGAACGCCCAGAGCAGCTGGAAGACCACGCCGACCACGAACGCCGCGAGGATGACCGCGGCCTTCCACGCCTCGGCGCGGGGGGCCCGGACGATCCACAGGTTGAACACAACGCCCAGGATCGCCAGCGCGAGGCCGATCAGGCTGCCGGTGAAGAGGAACAGCACCGGCAGGAACGAAATGAGCAGCAGGAACGGGGACGTCACCGCCCCGGTGGTGTACTCGCGGCCGTCGACGACGAGCACCGGATGCTCGGCCAGGAACCGGCCCTTCAGGTTCGCGCGGACCGTCCCGCCGTCGACGCCGGGCAGCAGGTAGTCGGCCTTCTCCCGCTTCACCGCCTGGCCGTCCACCGTGAGGACGTGGCCGAGCAGCGGGTCGTTGACCAGGCCGACGACGCCGGCCACGCCGGGAAGGGTCGCGTTCGCGTTCACGGCGCTCCACGTTACCGGCACCGGCCGCCGGACGCCGAACCGGCCCGCCCAGGTCAGGCGGTGGGCCACTCCCAGTCGTCGAGCCGGTCCAGGAAGGCGTCGGACGCCGTCGGCCCGGCCTCCGGCACGAAGGGCGCGATCCCGGCCGTCTCGAGGACCTGCAGCGCGTTGTACACCCCGGACGCGAACTCCTCGGCGAAGAGCGCCGCCAGCACCGCCCGCTGGTCGGGCGTGAGCGCCGCGAGGAGCAGGTTCATCTCGTGCTGGCCCGGGGCGGCGTCGGTCACCACCTCGGCGTTCTCGTTCCAGACCCCGGCGACGACGCGGCGGGCGGACACCTGGCCCTGCCCGGTGCGACACTGGGCGACCAGGGTGTCGATCACGGCGCGGTACACGATGCGTTCGTCGGTCATGCCCCCATCTTCCCCCAGGCGCCAAGGTAGCGGGGTGGGCCGCGGGCGACCGGCTTGGGGCCACCCGCTGGCGTCCCCGGGAAGGAGAATGGTTGGATGACCAGATGACGCAGACCCCGAGCCCGCCCTCCGCCGGCCCGACGGACGCCCCCGCCCCGGGCGCGTCGGAGACCGAGGTGACCCTGGTGATCCTGGGCGCCTCGGGCGACCTGACCCACCGCCTGTTGCTGCCGGGGCTGGGCACCCTGCTCAACACGACCGGCCGCTACCGGATCACCCTCATCGGGGCGGCCGTCGACGAACTGTCCGCCGAGGCGTGGGCCGAGCGGGTGCGGTCCGCGCTGGCGTCCGCCGGCACGAAGCAGGCGCGGGCCGGCGACGTGCTGGCCCGGACGCGGTACGTGCGGCTCGACGTGACCGATCCGGCCGCGATCGGGCCGTTCGCCTCCCAGCTGCCCGCCGACTCGGTGCTGTACTTCGCGCTGCCGCCCGCGATCACCCTGCGCGCCTGCGAGGCGCTCGTCGGCGTCCCGCTGCCCGCCGGCCTCAAGCTGGCGCTGGAGAAGCCTTTCGGCACCAGCCGCGCCACGGCCCAGGCCGCGAACGAACTCCTGGTGCGGTTGGTGCCCGAGCGGCAGATCTTCCGGGTCGACCACTTCCTGGGGAAGGCCACGGTGTTGAACCTGCTCGGGCTGCGGTTCACGAACCGCGTGCTGCAACCGGTCTGGAACGCCGAGCACATCGAGAGCGTGCAGATCGTGGTCGACGAGGCGCTCGCCCTCGAGGGCCGGGCCGGCTACTACGACCGCAACGGCGCCCTGAAGGACATGGTGCAGAGCCACCTGCTGCTCGTGCTGGCGCTGTGTGCGATGGAGGAGGTGTCGACGCTCGACGAGCGCGAGGTGCGCGACCTGGTGGTCCACACCCTGCGGGCCACGCAGTTGTGGACCGGCGACCCGGTGACCAGTTCGCGGCGCGCCCGGTACGTGGCCGGACGGGTCGGCCAGCGCGAGATCCCCAGTTATGTCGACGAGGAGGGCGTCGATCCGTCCCGTAGCACCGAGACCCTCGCCGAGATCGACCTGCGCATCGAGACCGGCCGCTGGGCGGGGGTGAAGTTCACGCTCCGCTCGGGCAAGGCCTTGGGGGACGAACGCAACGCGATCACCGTGGTGTTCAAGCCGGTGCCGCATGTGCCCACGGGCTTCACCGGCGAGGCGGCCCGCAACGTGCTGTCGATCGGCATGAAGCCCCAGACGATCGCGCTGCGACTGTCGACCAACGGCGCCGGCGACAAGTTCGACCTCGAGGAGACGGTGCTCGCCGAAGATCTGGGCGACAGCGAGCTGCGCCCCTACGGGGAGATCCTGGAGTTCCTGTTCGCCGGCGATCCCCTGCTCAGCGTGCGGGGCGACATCGCCGAGGAGTGCTGGCGGATCGTCGAGCCCGTGCTCACGGCCTGGGCCGAGGACCGCGTTCCCCTGGAGGAGTACCGCGCCGGTTCGGCCGGGCCGCTCGCCTACGCCTGAGCGATCAGGGGCCCCGGTCAGGGCAGGAGCCGCAGGAGGGCGTCCGGATTCTTGCGGAAGGTCTCCAGGCTCTCCCGGCCGGCGGTCAGCGCCTCGAGGGTGTCGGTGAGCACCCGGTTCACCGGCGTCGGGACGCCGTGGGCGGACCCGTGCCGCACGACGGCGCCGTTGAGCCACCCGACCTCGGAGCGACCTCGGCCCGAATGCAGGTCGATGTGGAAGCTCGGCATCTTCTCGCCGCGGCTCAAGCCGAGCGCCCTGCGCAGGACCGGTTGGGCCACCACGCGCGGCAACCGCGTGGCGAGCGCCAGCGCGCGCACCGGGGTGCGGGGCAGATCCACCGGGGCGAAGCCGAGGGCGGCCATGACGGCGAGACACTCGCGCAGCACCGCGATCTCGACCTCGTAGAGCCGCTTGTCGGCGAAGAGGGCGTCGATCGGCAGGTCGAGGATCGCCGAGGTCGCGTTGCCGGTCAGGTTCGTCAACAGCTTCGACCACTTCATGGGCCCGGCGTGCGCGTAGGCGCGGGTGCGCAGGCCCGCGGCGTTCAGGGCGGCCACCAGCCGTTCGCTCAGTGGGTGCCCGAGGGCGATGCCGATGCCGCGGTCGGTCTCCTCGACGACCTCGCCGATGCCGCGCTTGGCGATCGCCGTCGTCAGGGTGCCGGCGATGACGTTGCCGGCGCCCACGCGGGCCGCGATCGCGGGCTCGTTGTCGACGCCGTTCTGGAGCGAGAGCACCGGCGGCACTGGCAGGCCGGTACCGACGAGCCCGTCGACGGCCGACTCTGTGTCGAACGACTTCAGCGCGAAGACGCAGACATCGTGGGGGCCGGCGCCGAGGGCGTCCGCCGGCGTGGTGTGGAGCGTGACGTTGCGCTGGGTGATCGTCCGGTCGCCGCGGTGCACGACGAGGCCGTGGGTGGCGAGGTGCTCGGCCACCGCGGGCTGCTCGATGATCGAGACGTCCTCGCCCCGGGCCGCGAGTGTGCCGGCGATGTAGGTGCCGATGGCCCCGGCCCCGAGGAACAAGAACTTCATGTGCGCGTCGCCTCCCCGGGAAGCCTAGCGGCCCCGGCGTCCACCCTGCAGGGCGTCAGCGGGCGCCGATGACCTCGAGGTGCTGGTAGTCGTGCGGGGAGAGCCAGTCCCAGCCGTTGGCGCGCGCGAAGACGATCACGGGCGAGCCCTCGGTGAGCATGCCGGGGCGGAGGTTGGTGCGGTCCAGGTAGTCACGGCCCGCCGGCGGCAGGATCTGCCCGTCGATGTAGGGGTTCTCGACCGGGTTGATGTCGATCGCCACTCCGAAGGCGTGATCCGACCAGCGGGTGCCGCCGGTGGTGAGCCGACAGTTGAACGCCGACGTGTTGTCGGCCGCCGCGCTGGCGTCGTCGCTGCCCTTGAAGGCCTCGATGGTGCGCATCGTCCGGATCGGGAAGCGGTTGTCGATGGTGTGCTGCAGCAGCGCGACGACGCGGTCGACCACCTTCGCCTGCACGACCAACTGGCCCCGGTGCATCTTCCCGTCGAAGCCGTAATGGTTGATGTCCAGGAGCCGGAGCGTCGAGTAGTGGACCGGACAGCCCTCGCGCCAGGAGTACGTCACGTCCGCCCGGGTCACCGGCCGAACAGTGGCGCTGGCCACGCCGAGCCGCCGCACCGTGATCTGGGGGGACGCCACGCCCTCGGCGACGAGCCGCCACGCGTCGGTGCGCACCTCGGCATGCCCGAAGGAGAGCGTGATCGAGAAGGCGCCGTCCGGTCCGGTGACGGTGGCCGCCTCCTCGACCCAACTCCCGCCCTGCAGCACCTCGGCGGCGACCCGAACGCCCGGATCGCCGGTCACCCGCCCCGTGACCACGGGGTCCTGGAGGGCGTCCTGGGCGAACTCCAGGGTGGACGCCGTCACGGCCGACACCACCGGCGACGTCGAAGCGGACGCCGAGGGCGACGACGGGGCGATCATCGCCGGGACGCCGGACGCGACCGAACCGCTGGGGGCCGGCGCGACGACGGGGACCGTCGGGGACGCGGTCTGTAGCGCCACCACCACCAGCCCGGCGGAGCCGACGGCGAGGGCAGCCAACACCGACCCCCGCGCGCGTCGCTCAGCCACGCGGGCCAGGATACGCGCGGCCAGGAGCCGCGGTCGTCGCCTCGCCCCGGCCACCCGGGCGTCTGCGTGGCGTCAGCCGGCCCCAGCGCGGGCCGCGGCGAGCCCCGCGGCGTGGAAGTCGCGCCAGGGAGGTGAAGGCGGGACACCGCCGTGCCATGATTCCGCCAGCACTGAACCGCCCCCGAGGAGGCATCATGGACGGGCTTCTCTCGTTCCTGGACACGGTCAGCACCTACCTGTACTCGTGGGTGCTCATCTACCTGCTGGCCGCGGTGGGGCTCTACTTCACGATCCGTCTGCGCGGCATGCAGTTCCGCCTGTTCGGGCAGATGGTGAAGACGATCCTGCACTCGGGCCATCACGAGGGCACCGGGATCACCCCCTTCCAGGCCTTCGCGATCGGGCTCGCGTCCCGGGTCGGAACGGGCAACATCGCCGGCGTCGCCATCGCGATCACCCTCGGCGGCCCGGGAGCCGTGTTCTGGATGTGGGTCATCGCCGTGATCGGGATGGCGACCGCGTTCGTGGAGGCGACCCTCGCCCAGGTCTTCAAGGTGCCGTGGCACGACGGCACCTACCGCGGCGGGCCGGCGTTCTACATCTGGCGGGGCCTGAGGTCGTGGAAGTGGGGGGCGGCCTTCGCCGTCGCCCTGCTGTTCACGTTCGGCATCGCCTTCGAGATGGTGCAGGCGAACACGATCGCGCAGACCCTCGAGACCTCCCACGGCGTGCCCGTGTGGGCCTCGGCGGTCGGACTGGCGGTGCTGACCGGAGCGGTCATCCTGGGCGGCATCAAGTCGGTGGCTCGCGTCGCGGAGTGGGTGGCCCCGCTGATGGCGGGCGTCTACATCCTGCTCGCGCTGGTGATCATCGGCCTGAACATCGACCGACTGGGGTTCGTGTTCTACGAGATCGTCGCGTCCGCCTTCGGCCTGAACGAGGCCTTCGCCGGCACCGCCGGCGGCGTCGCGGCGGCGCTGCTCAACGGCGTGAAGCGGGGTCTCTACTCGAACGAGGCCGGGATGGGCTCCGCCCCCAACGCCGCCTCGACGGCCACGACCAGCCACCCCGCCCGACAGGGCCTGATCCAGTCCATGGGGGTCTTCGTCGACACGATCCTGGTCTGCTCGGCGACCGCGTTCATGATCCTTCTCGCGGACGCCAGCGTGTACACCCCCGGAATGAAGGTCGAGGGCGCCACGCTCACCCAGGCTGCCGTCGCCCACCACCTGGGGAGTTGGATGACGTGGCCGATGACGATCCTCATCCTCACCTTCGCCTACTCGACGATCATCGGGAACTACGCCTACGCCGAGGTCAACCTCGACTACCTCACCGGCGAGAAGCGCGAGCACGACCTGACCCTGCGGCTGGTCGTGATCGCGTCGGTGGTCGTGGGTGCGTTCCTCAAGCTCGATGTCGTGTGGAGCCTGGCCGACGTCTCGATGGGCGTGATGGCCCTGATCAACCTCGTCGCGATCGTGCTGCTGGGCAAGTGGGCCTTCGGCGCCCTGCGCGACTTCACCGAGCGGATGGGTCAGCCCTTCATCGCGACCGACAACCCGCATCTGCCGGGCCGGCTCGACACCGACATCTGGGTCGCCGACAACCCCACCCTCTCCAGGTCACCCGGCCAGTGACGCGGCCCAGCCGCCGAGCCGTACCGGACCGCCTCAGGTGCCGACCTCAGGTGCCGGCACACAGGCGCCGTAACCTCACCCCGGGCGTCAGTCGAGATCGGGGAAGTCGCTGCGGGCGCGTTCCCGGATGACGTGGTGGAGCTTCTTGCCCGACGGGCTGAACGGCAGTGCGCTCTCCTCGACGAAGCGGTAGCGCCGGGGCCGCTGATAGCGCGCGAGCCGCGGGTGCGCTGTGCAGAACGCGTCGAGTTCGGTCTCGGTCACGCTCGGGTCCTTCCGGGCCACGTAGGCCACGACCGCCTGGCCCCACCGCTTGCTCGGCGCGCCCGTCACGAAGACGTCGGCCACCCCGGGGTGGTCCTTCAGGGCATCCTCGACGACAGCCGGGTGGACGTTCTCCGCGCCGGTGATGATCATGTCGTCGACCCTGCCCCGGATCGTGATGTAGCCGTCCTCGTCCCACGTCGCCGTGTCCCCGGTGAGCTGCCAGCCCCGGAAGAGGAAGGCGCTGGCCTCGTCCTCGGGCCTGTTGACGTACCCGTAGCACCCGTGCATCGTCCTGAGGGCCACCTCACCCTCGGTCGTGCCGTCCTTCGGGCAGTCGTCCGCCGGGTTGTCCGGGTCACCCCGGCGCCGCGAGTAGGTCCGCACCACCTTGACGATGTCCTCGTTGATGGCGAGGCCGATGGTCCCCGCCTTCTCGGGGAGTTCCCACGGCTTCAGCATCGTGACCCAGCCCTGGTCGGAGGTGCCGTAGCCGTTGTAGACGCCCGGGCACAGGGTCTTCATGAGGCGCAGGCAGCAGTCCCTGTCGAGGGGCGAGCCCATCGACACGATCGCCTTGAGGCTGCGCAGATCCCTCGGCTTGGCCTCCTGCGCCGCGCACATCCGCTCGTAGATCACCGGAGCACTGACCATGTGGCTGACCCCGTACCGCTCGATGTAGTCCAGGGCCAGGTCTTCCTCGAAGGCCCGCATGATGACCACGGAGCCGCCGCTGTGCAGGACGCAGAGCACCCCGGTGGTGTTGCCGCCCCGGTGGAAGAGGGGGTTCGTGGCCAGGCTGACGCTCTGGTCGTCGATCTTGTGCAGGGCGCAGTTCATCATGTTGTCGAAGAAGATGATGCTGTGGTTGAGGACGAACCCCTTGGGCAGCCCGGTGGTTCCTGACGTGTACAGCCCGAGGACCGGATCCAGCCACGACACGTCCTTCTCGCAGCTGGGCGCCGCCTTGGAGTGGCCCGCGATGAACTGCTCGTAGCTCACATGCCCCGCAGGGGGTTCCCCCGGACCACACATGACGCAGACGGTCGGCTGCACCCGCGCCGCCCCGATCGCCTTGAGTGCCGTCTCCCTCAGCTCTGCGTCGTACACGAAGACGCCGACGGGGCTGTCGTCCATGAGCCGGGAGACCTGACCCTCGGGCAGCATGAAGTTCAGGGAGTGGAACGTGCGCCTGGCCTTGGCGCACCCCATGTGGAGGACGAACCACTCGTAGGTGTTGAACAGATCGCCCATGACCACGGCCCGGTCCGTGAGCCCTGCGTCGAGCAACGCGTGGGCGAACTGGTTCGCCTCCTCGTCCCACTGCCGGTAGGTGAGCTCCCTACCCCGAAAGGGGTCGATGATCGCCACGCGGTGGGGCCACTTGAGGCAGTTCCGGTGGAGTTGCCGGGTGACGGTGTACTCGGCGTCCCAGACCCCTCGGAGAACCGCGTAGTCGCTTGCGTCCTGCATGGTCTCGTTCCTCCCTGAGGGCACGGACCGCGGAGACCGCCCAGCGGCGGGCTGGGGCTCCGGCGGTCAGATGACGATGAAGCGGGCGACTTCCTCGAGCGAACGTCCCCAGATGTGGGCGCCGCCCCAGTCGACGATGACGGCGGGCTCGTCCCCCACCACCCACAGGTCGTGACCGGGCGGCAGGATGCTCACATCGCCGGGGCCGAACTCGAACTCGGTGCCATCGGCCATGACCCCCGCAACCCTCCCCGACACCATGTGCTGGAAGTGGGGGGCCTGGCACAGGGGCATGCCGATCGACGGCTTCAGGTGCTGCGACCAACGCCAGCCGGGCTGCAACGTCATGCGCAGCACCGACGCGTCATCGAGGACGAGGACCTCCCCGCGGCCGAGCGGAAACTCGAGGACCTGCTGCGGTTCGGAGAAGTTCCTCGTGGTGGGACTGGTCATGTGGGTTCCTTTCCGTCAGGGCGTGAAGGGTTGTCCGGTCAGGCGCGCCAACGTCTCGAGCACCTGCTCTTGGAAGGACTCGTCGAGTGCGGCCGGGGCGGGGCGGGCCAGCTTCTGATGGAACCAGTACCCGCCCGTGGTGCGGGCGGCCTCGTCCTCGCTCACGGCCAGCCAGGCCTGGGTGACGTGGCCGAGGTGCAACGCGTGTGGCGCCGTCGGCCCGCCCATGCGGGTGGGGACCCACCCGGGGTGCACGGCGTTGCTGAGCACGTCGGGCCAGCGCCGGGCGACCGCGAAGGCCAGCGTGGTCAAGAGCAGTTTGCTCTCCGCGTAGGCGCGGACGCCGTCCCACGACCGACTCGTCCAGTCGGCGTCCTCCAGGTTGGGTTCGGCGTCCCGGTGGGCCGCGCTGGTGACGTACACGAGCCGCCGCGGGCGGCGGAGGAGGCAGGTGAGCAGGTAGGGGGCGAGCACGTTGACCGCCAGCACCCGGCTGTGACCCTCGGGTGTCGCGACCCGGCGGGCGTCGAGGTACATTCCGGCGTTGTGGATGACCGCGTCCAGCGGGCCGAGCGCGTTCACCTGCTCGGCCAGGGACCGGGTCTGGTCGGCCCGCGCGAGGTCGCCGAGCACGACCCCCGCAGCTCGGTCGGCAACCTCCCTCAGTGCACCCGCCCGCTGGGCGTCCCGCGCGTGGACGATCACGCGGTGGCCGTCGTCGAGCAACGACCGGGCCGCAGCCAGTCCGAGACCCTCGGTCGAACCTGTCACCAGCACCTGCGCCATGGGACCCCTCCCCGCTCCACGCGTCGATCGTGGACGCCGTCAGGCCCGCCCGACGGCAGGCGGCTCCTTGCCCATGGAGTCGAACAGCAGCGACGACGACAGGGCGTTGAACGGGAGGGTGACGTTGAGCTTCAGGCCCTTGTTGTAGGCCGCGACGAGATCCTTGAGCAGGACCGACAACGCGGTTTCGGCCGTCCACGCCGACACCACGTCCCAGTTCCGCGCGACCCAACTGTCGGCCGTGCTGACGGCGAACAGCTTCACCAACTCGGTTTCGGGCAGGCCGTAGGCGGCACCCAGCTTGAGCCCCTCGGCCACGGCGTTCATGTTGATGCCGAGAATGAGGTTGTTGATCAGCTTCGCTGCCTGGCTGTTGCCCGGGTCGGGCCCGTAGTAGAAGACATTCGAGCCAACGGCGTCGAAGTAGGGGCGGCAGGCCTCCACGACGCCCGGTGCGCCGGAACTCATGATCGAGAGCGTCCCGGCCTGAGCGCCAGAGGCGCCGCCGCTGACCGCCGCGGCGATCAGCTTCACGCCCTGCTCCTCGACGCGCGCGCCGAGTTCGTTCATCGTGTCGGGGTCGAGCGTGCTCATGACGATGATCGTCTTGCCCTGGAGTTGCGCCGACAGCAGGCCGCCCTCGCCGAAGATGACGTCGACGCTCTGGGCGTAGTCGCGCACCATCGAGATGATGGCATCGTCGGCCTGCTCCCCGACGTCCCTCAGGGTGTCGACGATGGTGATGCCCGCCGCGCTCGCCTTGTCGCGGGAGCCCTGGAAGCGTCGTAGCCGATCACCTCGAACCCGGCCTTCTTCAAGTTGACCGCCATGGGCAGCCCCATGACCCCGAGTCCCACGAAGCCGACTCGCTTCATTGTGGATCGCCTCTCTCCTGGTTGATGAACTGCTTGTCTGCGGGGCGGCGGCGGGTCCTCCCTCACGCCGCCGCAGGGTTGGCGAGCGCCGGCTGGCCCGGCCCGGGGCAGCCCCCGGACCGGACGAGCCGCCCCCCCCCGAATCAGGCCAGGCCCACCGAGGTCATGAGGATGACGATCACCATCCCGATGTAGTGGGGCACGTGGAACGCGATCAGCGAGCGCCCGTAGGTGTCCTTCAGCTCAAAGCCGGCCAGTCCGTTGAACACGTTGAGGAAGCCGCAGTGCGGCAGCAGCGACGTACCGCCCGAGATCGCGATCGCTCGGTGGATGGTCTCCGGGTTGAGCCCCATCTCCACATAGTGGGGCGCGAAGGCCGTGACCGCGATGCCTTCCGCGCCCACCGAGGAGCCGGTGATGGCGGCGAGGATCATGGTCCCGGTCATCAGGCCGATGTAGGGGTTCCCGGGGATGCCGACGATGGCGTCGAAGATGCTGGAGAATGCCGGGACCGCGACCGCGAAGTTGCCGAACGCGATGGTGCTGCCGGTGGCCAGCACCGAGGTCAGGGAGTCACCCGTGCCCTGGTTGATGGTCTCCTTCTGGTTGACGTACTTCCGGAACAGGATGGCGCTCATCGCGATCGCCACGACGAGGGCGTAGATGATGATCTGCTTGACGAAGCTGAACCCGAGGATGATGGCCAGCAGCGTCGCGATGGGCAGCACGCTCACCAGGAAGGGGGGCCGCGGGCGGTCGAAGACGCTCGCCTGGCCCGCTGAATCGTCGGCCAGTTCGTAGACCTCGTTCTTCTTCTGGCTCTTGCGCAGCGTGTGCCACATGTACCACATCAGGAACGCGATGGCTGCCAACGCGCTGACGCTCCCGAGCAGGGGCGCTGCGGTCAGGGGGGTCCCCAGCGCGTTCGACGGGACGATGTTGTGCAGCGAAGGCGCCCCGGGGATCATCGTCATGGTGAAGGTGGCTCCTCCGCCGAAGATCGGGGGGACGACCAGCTTCCAGGAGATGTCGTATCTCTTGAAGATGGGCTTGGCCATCGGGATCAGGATGAAGATGACCACGAAGATGTTGATGCCGCCCAGCGTGAGGACCGCCGAGATGACGAACAGCGACACCAGCGCCCGGTAGGGGCTCGTGGTTCCGACCAGCTCCATCAGCTTGACCGCGATCGCGACAGCAGCACCGCTCTTGTCCATGTACTTCGCCAGGATCGCGCCGAACAGGAAGACCGGAAGGTTGCCCTTGAGGAAGGCGGCGAGGTAGGCGGTGTACGACTTGTCCCCCGTGAAGAAGCTCTCGATGAAGGGCATGCCGTTGAAGAGCGCGACGATGATGGTCGCGATCGGCGCCGCGATGACGAGGCTGTACCCCTTGTAGATGGCGTAGATGAGGAATGCCAGACCGACGAGGATGCCGATCAGGCCCAACGCGTTCATGATGCTCGCTCCCTAACGCTTCAGTGCGCGGTGCCGAGACCGGTGAAGACGGGCTTGCGCTTCTCGAGGAACGCCGCGATGCCCTCCGCGCTGTCGGGGGAGGTGAAGTTGACGGCGAACTGCACCGCCTCCTGGGCGATGGCGCGGTGGAGCTCCATCTCGACGCCCGCGTTCACGGTGGCCTTGGCGAAGCTGATGGCCACGGCGCTGTTGCGCGCGATCGTCTCGGCCATCTTCGTGACCGTGGCGTCGAGTTCCTCTTCTGGCACGACCTCGTTGACGAGGCCGATCTGGTGGGCGCGGGCGGCGTCGATCGGCTTGCCGGTGAAGATCATCTGCTTGGCGATGCCCGTCCCGACGAGGCGAGGCAGCCGCTGGGTGCCGCCGAAGCCGGGGATCACGCCGAGGGTGACCTCCGGCAGCGCGAACTTGCTCTTGTCGGTGGCGATGCGGATGTCGCAGACCATGGCGACCTCGCAGCCGCCGCCCAGGGCGAAGCCGTTGATGGCGGCGATGACCGGCTTGTTCAGTCCCTCGATGCGGTTGGTGACGGCCTGGCCGCGCTCGCAGTAGGCCTTGCTGGAGAAGGCGTCGAACGTGGCCAGTACGGCGATGTCCGCGCCGGCGATGAATGCCCGGTCGCCGGCGCCGCGGATGATGACGACCTTGACGGCGGCGTCCGACTCGATCTGGTCGAGGGCTGCGTCGATGCCGTCGAGCACGTCGTAGTTGATGGCGTTGAGTACCTCGGGTCGATTGATCGTGATGGTGGCGATCGGGCCGACCTTCTCGAACAGGACGACGTCGTTGTCCATGGTGGTTTCCTTGTCTTGGCTCGGGTGTTGCGGGGGTGGGGCGCTCAGGCGGACGCCGACGCCCGACGGTGCGCACCGGTGCCAGCACTGCCCCGGGCCGTTGTGGTGGTCGGCCGGGGCAGAGCTGGCCGGGGGTCACCGCGCGAAGATCGCTCCGGTCTCCGCCATCGCCTTGATCTGGTCGTCGGTGTAGCCGATCTCCTTCAGGACCTCGGCGTTGTGCTCGCCGAAGTGGGGCGCCCGCTGGCACGGCGGGGCGACCTTCGCCGAGAACTGGACGGGCGACGCCGGGATCGCGGCCTCGTGGCCGTTCTCGAAGGTGAACTTGACGAGGTTGCCGTTGGCCCACGCCTGCGGGTCGCTCGCCACATCCTTGAAGTGCCGGACGCTCTCGCTCGGCACGTCGTTGCGCTCGAACTGCTCCTGCCAGTACGGACGATCGTGAGTCGCGAACCTCTGGACAGGAACACGCCGTGAACGTCGCTCTCATCGCCGGCGCCACCACCGGCGGCGCCCTGACCGGCTGGCTGGCTGCCCGCAACCTGGCCACGCTGCGCTACCGACGCCCCCACGAACGTGGCCTGCCCGCCCCCACCTGGCACCGCTGGCTGCCCGCCCTCACCGGCGCCGGCGCCGCCCTGGTCGCCACCACCGACTCCTGGGAACGCCTGCTCCTCGCCGCCCCCCTCCTGGCCGTCGGGGCCTGGCTCGCCGCCGTGGACGCCGACGTCCAACGCCTCCCCTTCAAGGACGTCGTGACCCTGGGGCTACTCGAAACCGTCACGGTGGCCATCGTGGCCACCGCCACCCACGACCCCGGCGCAGCCCTCATCGGCCTCGCCGGCGCGACCGTCGCCTACCTCACCTTCCGGCTACTGCACCGCGTCGCCCGCGGCAAACTCGGCTACGGCGACGTCACCCTCACCGTCCCCCTCGCCCTCGCCACCACCACCGCCGGCGGCCCCGCCCTCGGCTGGCTCTGGATCACGATCTCCCTGGTGGCCGCCAGCCTCTACGCGCTCACCAACCGCACCAACCCCCAACAAAACCGCCCACTCGGACCTTGGCTCATCCTCGGCGCGGTCGTCTCGCTCGCCTTGGGCTAGCGGCCACCTCGGTTAGGGTCTGGGAAGCGACCTCCGCGGTAGCGATCAGGGCGAGGGGCACCGGGCCAAGGGGGGACACAGGATGGGTGCGACATGACCGACGGGCCGAACGACTTCCTACGCGGGCACCCTGCCGGCGACCGCGAGCCGGAGTGGCCCCTGAGCCAGTTCACGCCTCCAGCCAGTCGTGGGCTCCGGGCCGGCCAGATCCTGGGCCTCAGCGGACTCGGAGTCGTCGCGCTCACGGGTCTCCTGGGTGGCTGGCCGTCCGCGGCGATCCTGGGCTCGATGTACCTGGCGCTCGTGCTGTTGTGGCACATCGCACGTGGCCGGTCCTGGCTGAACCTTCTCGTACCCCGGTTGGGGCGCAAGAGGGCGGCTCTCCTGGGGCTGCCGGCAGCGCTCGCGCTGTTCGTTGCAGGCTCCTTGGGCCTCCCCCCGACCGCGCCGACGGCCCCCGTCACGCCGGCGCCGCAGGCCGTGACGGCCACACCGACCCCGACCTCCACGCCCGAACCAGCAGCCAGCCCGAGCGCCGGCAGGCCAGCGGGCCCCGCGGCCGAGGTGCTGGCCACTCTCGCCATCCGCGACGCAGACCCCGAACTGGCCTACGACCGTGCGGCGTTCGGCCAAGCCTGGGCCGACAGCGACCGGAACGGCTGCGATACGCGCAACGACGTGCTGCGCCGTGACCTCCTGGGCTTCCAGGTCCAGCCCGGAACCCAGGGATGCGTCGTGCTGTCGGGCACGCTGAACGACCGCTACGCCGGCGAGACCCTGGCCTTCGAAGTGGGGACGGCGACGATTGCCGTGGACCACGTCGTATCCCTGCGCGACGCCTGGCTCTCTGGAGCCCACAGGTGGACCGCGGCCGAGCGGGAGTCCTTCGCGAACGACACACTGAATCTGCTCGCGACCAGCCACTCGGTGAACACCCTCAAGGGGGAACGCGATGCCAGCGAGTGGCTGCCCCCCAATGGTGCCTTTGTCTGCGAGTACGTGACACGCCAGGTGGTGGTGAAGGCCAAGTATCACCTGACGTTGACGTCTTCCGAAGCGGCCGGGATCGCCTCGGCGCTCATGCCGTGCGCTGGCCAGCAACTGCCAATGGAGGCGGCGATTCCGTTGGCGCCCGAGCCGATCACGCCTTCGGCGGCGCCGGCTTCGCCCGTGCCGATGCCACTGCAAAGCGGCGCCGGGAGCACGACTCAACGGACGACCACCACCTCGACCACGACTCGGCCCGTGACGACCACCCGTACTTCAACGACAACCCGCCCCCCGACGACAACCCGGACTTCAACCAGCGCGCCGTCCAAACCGGTGGACGGGTGCGTGATCAAGGGCAACATTTCGAGCTCGGGCGAGAGGATCTACCACGTGCCGGGGCAGCAGTTCTACGACGTGACAAAGATCGATGTGTCGAAGGGGGAACGGTGGTTCTGCTCCGAGCAGGCGGCCCTGGACGCCGGGTGGCGCAAGAGCCTCCGGTAGAGCCTTGCTGCTGGCAGGACCAAAGGAGGCTGCGGCGCGCACCGCGCCGTAACAGTGATCGACCCCGACACCGGATCGGGGCCCGGACTCTGCGACAAGAACGCCGGATGTGACTCTGGCAGACTCTCTGCGGGAAGGACCGGAGCATGGCGATCAACCTGAAGCTGTCAACAAGGGTCAACGACGACCCTGCCGTCGCCCCGTGGGGACGGTCATGGTACGGCTGGGATCCCGACGAGCCGATCGAGGCCGTCTGGGCGAACAACCGCGGCTGCTGGTACATCGGGGCCCGGGCGGACACGGAGCGATTCGCGACGATGTCCTTCGACGGCGTCGTCCGACTGGTCGCCGAGATTCATGGGCGCTCGGAGGTGTACCACCACAACGGCGGCCACCCGAACCTCGCCCTCGAAGGACACGTGTTGCCCGTCGGCCATCCGGTGCGCGAGGCCCTGATCGGCCGGGAGGTCGACCGGCACCGCAATCCCGTGACGTATTTCGACACCACCGAACTGGAGGCCGACCACCCGCTTGACGCGCCGGGTCACCGGTTCTTCGTCGCCGCTCTCGCCGACTTGTCGCTGACTCCTGAGGAGATGCAGGCCCTGTGGGACGTGACTGGCCGTGGCGGCGAACACCTCGCCGCTCTCACCGCTCACGGCGACAACTACATCGACCTCCGACCCGACGATGTGGTGTTCATCGTCGACGACACCGTGGCTGACGCTCCGGTCGTCGCGGTTGCCCACGCGATCGAACCAGAACGGACGGACGCCTCCCCACACCCCCGGCGTCCCGATGCTTCGATCACGATCGCGATCGAAGCCGTCGTGGCTTCCGCCGAAGGGCTCTTCCTGGTCGATCCAGAGACCGATGAGCCCAGCCCCCTCCCGGTCGGCGCCGGACCCGTCGACCGCGATCTGGGCGAGGAGGTGCTCAACCTGTGGCACGCCCACCTGATCGAGGTGGGCTGGTGGGGGGATCTCAAGGAGACTCTCGCTCTCATGGATCGCTACGCCGAGCACTTCGGATCCAGTGAAGAGCCCGCCGCACTCGCCGTCCACGAGGGCGCCAGAGCGGACTCCGAGGACGCCTTCCTCGCTCTCGCTGGCGCCCAGGGCGGCCCCGAAGTCCTGGCGATGGCGCGCACGTACGTCGAACGGATGGGGCTGGGGGCGGGCAGTTTCTCACTCTCGGCGCTGCCCAACACCGGCCGATCCGGCACCTATCGCCGGGCGCTCACCCTCAGCATCGGCGGCACCGAGGCGCTCTGGATCGGGATCGACCCGAGGACGGGTGGGGTCGTGGACTGGGGCGTTCGCGTGACGCCCACCTACGCTCAGCATCAGCGGTGGCTCAACATCCAGGTCGACAACTTCAGCCACGGGCACTACGCCATGGGTTCTGGAAGCCTCTCGTTCCTGCGGCTCTTCTCCGAGGACGACGACGTGAACGCCATGCGTCAGGCCGTGCGGGAACTCACGTCGACGACGCACGCCGCGCAACGGAAGGGCTGGCACAACCCCTACCTGGAAGCCGCCGTTCTCGAACCGCCCACCCCCTGAAGGCCGTCGCTGCGCGCGCCAACCATGGCTGCAGCCAGGTCCCGCACCGCTCCGATCAGCGCCTGCGGCTCAGCTTCCAGATCCAGAGTGTGCGCCACGATCCGGACGCCGGCGTTCTGCACCACGTGCTCGCGGGCGTCCTCGAACCCCTTCGCGTAGACCAGGTGCCCGACCGGCAGGCCGAGCACCGTGCAGTACGCAAGCAACTGGTACAGGTCCGCCTGCGGAAAACCGCTGGGCTTCTCGGCCTTGTACTTGGCGTCCACCACCACCTGGGGGAGTCCGGCGTCCGACCACACGAAGTCCGGACGCACCGGCACCGTCTCGGCCTCGTCCAGGTGGGTGCGGTACTGCAACCGCGACCTTCCCCCGAACGGCCGGAACGCCTCCCGCAACGCGACCGTCACGAAGCCCTCGAAGATCGTCGCCATGTTGAACAGGTAGCCCGACACCACCAGGTCCCCCACCCGCTGCTCGAACGACCGCCCCGCCAGCACCAACTCCGCCAACTCCAACGCCGGCACGTATCGCGCGTTCAACCGCGACGGCGTCCACGAAGGCCGGACGCCGCCCCGCGGCGGGGCGGTCACGTCGGCCAACTGCAACCGCAGCCGCTGCAACCCCGCCCGATGCCGGACGCCGACCCGCGGCGTCCGCAACAACTGCTCCACCGCCGCCAACAGCAGCTGGTTCTCGGCGATGTCGACGGTGAACTCGTCGTAACGCACCTCCAGCGGGATGCTCCGCCCCCACCGGCGCCGCAACTGGTCCGCCTCCCGCACCCGGCCCCGCACCACCACCAACGTGTCGTCGATGGTCAGGTACCCCTTGAGCAGTCCCTGCTCCAACGCACGCTTCGCCAACCGCACGAACGCGTCCGCGAGCGCCTCGGGCAGGTCCGCGTCGGCGTCCAACCGCACCCGGTCCTCGCGCCAGAAGTCCGGACGCCGCGCGTACCCCATCAGAAACACCAACCGGTTGATGTCGATCTTCGGCTCGATCACCACCTGCAACCCGGCCACGCTGACAACCCCGATCTGGGTTCCCGGGGTTACCTCCCACCGGCCCGGACGGTCCGTCAGCGCGACCTGGACGACCCCCGCCGCGGCCAACGCGTCCGCGACCGGACGCCGCAACTCCACCAACCGCGGCGGGTCACCCTCACGCAGGATCAGCGGGTTCGCCACCACCACTCCCCGCCTGATCGGACGCTGCCCGGCCGGCCACCCGGGCCCGGATCGTGTCCAGCCCGTACCGGGCCCGGACATCGGTGCCGTCGCCGTAGTGGTGTTCCTCCAACAACGGCAGGATCGCGGTCCGCCACGCCCGCTCCAGGCCGCCCGGCTCGTGCACCGCCTTCCGCATGAAGTACGACGGCCCGATCTTGAAGTCCGGGTCCTCGATCCGCCGGTTCAACTCGTCCAGCAGGTCCGCGACGCCCACATCGAGCCCGGACGCCGCCAGCCACCTGCGCAACACCCCGCTGGTGGGCGGCTCGGACGGGTGCAGCGGCACGAACGCGAACCGGCGCCGCATCGCCGCGTCCACCAGGGCGATCGACCGGTCGGCGGTATTCATCGTGCCGATGATGAACACGTTCTCCGGCAGCGTGAAGCCGATGTCGTCATCGGTGGCGTACAGCAGGTCGACGTTCTGACTGCGGTACTCCAGCAGGAAGTACAACTCCCCGAAGATCTTCGCCAGGTTGCCGCGGTTGATCTCGTCGATGATCAGGAAGAACGGCGTCGACGGACTCTCCCGCGCGGCGTCTACCGTCTTGCGCAACGGACCCGGCTTGAGCTTGAACCCGCCCTCCTCCAACGGCCGGTAGCCCTCGAAGAAGTCCTCATACGAGTACGCCGGATGGAACTGCACCAGCCGCACGTTGTCCCCGGCCAGGTGTCGGGCGAGCGCCTGGGCGATGAAGGTCTTGCCCGTCCCCGGCGGGCCGTAGAAGATCAGCTGCGGCCGATCCCGCAACAGGTCGACGCACTCCTGCAACCACGCCCGATCCACATTCAGCGACTCAGCGAGAGCCTCGGTGGCATCCGGCAGCGCCAGCTCACGAACAACGACCGGCGCGGCGGGCGGCTCATCGACCTCGATGACGGTGGTCTGCGCCGTGAGCAGTTGCTCCAACAGGTCCAGCTGCTGGGTCATCTCCACCACGTCGTACTGCACTTGCAATCGGGCCTTGATCTCACTGGCCAAGTCGCCGTAATCGAACCCCTCCGGCGCCCACTCCACCGCACGCCGCAGGTTCGACAACCCATCCGACGACTTCACGTACTCGGCCGGCCCGGTGATCCGGCCCAGATACAACTGCCCCTGGCTGGTGGTCGCGATGAGGTCGCCCACCTGCATCCGCGACAAGAACGCGTGGAACTCGTCCAACTTCGCCGCCTTGGCCGCGTACGAGGTCTGCGAGTAGTCCTCGTCCACGATCGCCTTCAGCTCCGGACGCCCGATCCCCGGCTCCACCTCGCGGAGCTTGGACGCCCGCAGGGACGCGAAGCCGTCCCGACGCCAGCTCGGGACAAGGTCATGACCGTCCACCGACGAACCCCGCACCAGCCAAGCGCGGCGCGGCAGTGCGACGAGAACTCCCCGCTCCTCCAGGAACGCCCGGAAGTCCTCGGTGCGCACATGCTGGGCCTCGCTCGCCGCCCCCGACTCGTCGAACTGGAGCCCCTCGGCCTCCAGCACGTCGCGTACGTTGTCGGCGCGGCCATCAGACCAGACGAAGCCGGACGCCGGCCGCCCGTCCTTTCCGAGAACTCTGTACGCCCCGTCGGCGGCCGTCTTGTTCATGAAGTTCCCGACCGTCTGGGCGTTGGTCCCTGCCACAACAGCCAGCTCGCCGTAGGTCGTCCACTGGCCAGGTTCGAGGAGCTCCAGCGCCGCCTCCAGGATCTGGGCATACCCGGCCTCGCTGCCGGAGTCGGCCTTTCGGGCCTTCAACCGCTCCCGGTAGGCGCGCGCCGAATCGCTGTCGAGGCCCGCACCGTCCGGATGGGACGCGAGGGCTTCCCGACCCGCCTCCGTGATCACCCAGCCCTCGCGTGTCTTGTCCATCCAACCGGCCGCGACCATGTCGGTGGTCCCCCAGCCGAGGACGTGGCGCCAGCGAGGGGTGTCATCGGCGTCCCGGAACGTGGCCCGCTCGTAATCGGTGAACTGGTCGCCCAGCCGTTCGGCTACGCGCGCGTAAGCCTCGAGCCTGCGCAAAGGACGACCGTGCTCCGCCAGCACCTCGAGCAGGGTGCGGTACAACAGCCCACGCCGCACCGGCTCATTCGAGGAAGTACTCGCTGTCGTCACGGGATCTCCTGCTCACTTCCGCAAGGCGCCCAGAAGGACCCCGGGACGCCGTCTGTGCTGATCGTAAAGGGCGCGACTGACAGAGTCCGGGCGAGGTTGCCCCAGCTCACATCCCGCGCCACAACTGCCGGGCAGCACTGTCGGCGAACCGCGGCACACCACAGCGGGCCAGTTGCCCCAGAAGCGCCGTCTCCGTGATGGTGGGGTTCTGAGCGGCCTGGGCTTGTTCGAAGAGGACCCGCACGGTGCGGTCTGGATCGAGGTCGAGCAGGTCCAGGAGGAAGTCGTCGGGGTGCTGGACCTCGATCGCCAACGCAGCGAGTCGCTCGGGCGGAAAGTCGGAAAGATTCGCCGTGACGATGAGATCCGCTCGACCTCGCTGCGCGGCCGCCACGACATGCCGATCGTCACGGTCCGGCAGATCAATCCCCTCGACCAGGTTCTCCCAGCCAGTGACCGAAGCGTCCTCGAACGCAGCGTCCATCGTCGAGACGCGCCGACGGGCTCGCCCGTCCGCCGCCAAATCAGGATGGATCTCCTCGATCGCTGCGATCACTTCGTCCAGGATCCGTTGGCTCCACAAGGGGCGGTACAGGTCCACCTCAGCCAGTCTGAGCAGCGTGTCAGCAAGTGCGACTGGCACGAGGACACAGGCGTCGAGGAGCGCGCTGAACCGGGCCACCGCTCACCCCATCCGCTTGCGTGCGGCCTTCAGAGCCGCGGTGTAGTCCACGTCGGCCTCGTAGAGCCCGACCTCGGCCGCCTCACGGGTCAACTCATCGAGCGCCGCGCGGCGCTGGACGCGCCTCCGTTCCTGATACGCGACGACATCCTGCAGACGAACCCGGCGATGTCGCCCGGCTCCGGGCCGATCGAACGGAACCTCCCCCGACTCCAGCACCTTCACCAACGTGGGGCGGCTGATACCCAGGAAGTCCGCTGCCTCCTGCGTCGTGAGCGACTGGTCGACCGGAGCCACCGTGATCGCCTTGCCGGCGCGCATCGCGTGCGCAACCTCAACCAGCACGTGGAAGACCTCAAGGGGCAGCGGCACCGTCTGACCGTCAGGACCCAACAGCGCCGCCGGAGCCTTGACGTGGTCCAGGAATCTGGACAGGTCCAGCATCGCCTCCAGATCCTGCGGGGGTAACACCGTCCTGCGCTCACCCAACTGCGTGTCCATGGAGCCCATGATAGGCGCTATTCGAAACATTCGAAAGGCCGGTGCGCCCTGCGTTGCGCGGACACGCAGCCGACGGGCCTCTCCGTCAGGACACGCCGTGCGGACCCCGATGGCTGGCGAACAGCGAACCGAGCCGCGTGAAGGCCAACTGCCCCAACTGCTCGTCCACGTCGAACGTCTCCTCCAGGCTGTCCGCCAGGTGACCCACACGCAGCAGCGCCAGCCCGCCAACCCCCGCCGAGCCCCACCAGACCGGGTCAACCCCCTGCGGCACCCTCACCGAGGACGCCAGCAACGTCGCGTCGCACAAGTCCCACGGCAGCGGTTCCACCAGCCGGCCGACGTTCTGCAAGCCCTGCCACGCAACGTCCGGCTCCATGGTGTCCTCGTCCACCTGGGCTGAGATCGCCACCCTCAACGTGAGCGGCAGCGCGCCCCCCACGGCCATGAAGCAGTCGCCCACCATGCGGGCCAGCAACAGATCCTCGGCCGCTGCGAGAATGGCGGCCCGGTCCCGACCCGTGAACCGGGCCGGCGGGTGGTCGACCCACGAGTCGGCCGCACACCGCCGGGCAAAGTCACGCACCAGCTCAGCGGCCCGAGCCACCACCCACGTCATCGGCGTGTTCGCACCGTGCGGCACGTCGACCACCGCGGCGCCCGTCACATGGCGGCGGGCCGCGGCCAACTCCACCGCCGGACACGGCAGCAGGCCCTCCACGTCGGCATCCTCACCGAACAGCGTCCACTCCTGCGGCGACGCCTCTTGGTCGGTCACCACCCACCAGGACTCCCCCGTCCTGGTCACCACAGCGCACGTGACGGCGGCCTCGACCGGGAACCCGTCCGCCGCCGGCCCCCACACCAGGACGCCGGCGGCGTCGGCCGACAACTCGTGACCCTGCAGATCGCTGAAGACGCTGGACCCGTCGCGCACCACGCTCAACAGGCCTCGAACGTCACGAAACACCACGAAGCCCGCCCCAGCACCGCCCACCACGTGGTGGATGAGAGCCTCGGGTCGCATCTCGCGGCTCAGTTCTGCGCGTTCTCCCGGGATCGCACACTGCCGAACAACCGAGCCAGTTGAGGGATGACCGACGGCTCAGCATCCAAGGCCTTCTCCAACTGAATCACCTCCGCCGGGTCGAGGCGCAGGATGCGATCCTCGGCCAACACGCTGCGGGCCCGATCAAGGGCGGCCCCCAACACGAACGACGTCAGATCTTGGCCCTGGAGTTCGGCGGCCTCGCGCAACGTCGCGATCGTCTCAGTGCTACAGCGCAGGTTCATTCGTTCGGTCTTGGCGGACACGGCAGCACTCCCGGTGTTGTTGACGCCTGTCTCAGAGGCGAGCACCTCTAACGTACTCACGTGGTGCGCACGATGCAAGTACGCTAGACAGACCTGCTCAACACTCCAGCGTGGCCAGCAGATGCTTGGTGGGCAAGAACAACTTGCGCGGGTGCCTGTCGAAAGGAACGAAGCCGTACCGCGTGTAGAAGGTGACGGCAGCGTCGTCGATCGCGTCCACAACGACCACCTCGAAGCCCACGGCCCGACTGGCCTCCGCCATCCGGTGCAGGGCGTCGACCAACAACTGGCGGCCGATACCGCAGCCACCCCAGCGTTGGTCGACGGCAAGCCGAGCCAACAGGACCGCCGGGATCGGGTAGCGCCGCCGACCGGCCCCGAACTCCACGGACTCATCATCCAGTTCGATCCGGTAGGTGGTCGTCGCGTAGTAACCCGCGACCACGCCGGAACCCGGCGGCACCGCCAGGAACGTGCGGGTGTTGTTGCTGCGCTCCTGCTGCCCCGCGTAGGAGTGCAGCCACTCGTCGAGTTCAGGCTTACCGCACTTGAAGGTGGCCTTCCTCACCAGGGTGCGGTCGAACGGCCTGATCTCCACCTGGACGAACTGCGCAGTCACCTTTGCCCCTTCATGGATGCGGGGTGTCAAGAACGGCGTCGAGAGGCGAGCGATACGCGGCGCCCGACGCGATGGCCGCCTGCATGGCGTCGTACACCTCCAGAATCAACTCCTTGGTGCGATACGAGCCGGACGCCGCCACGTCCTTCCGCTTCACGATCGGAAAGGTGTCCATGATGTGCTCCACGTCGCCTCGCTCAATGTCGAAGAGCAGGAACATCGCTGCGTCGAGCTCCACCCGACACGCGACGCGGCGTTCCTGATCCCACTCCACAGGAAGCAAGTCATTTCGGCCCAACTCGCGGACGAGCGAGTGCATCTCGATGCCGGAGCCGACAAGGATGGCCACTCGATCAATGACCCAGTCAGCTCCGTTCCCAACCACCGTGTCCAGCCTCTCGAACGCTTCGGGCGGGAGAGTGGGCAACTGCCCGAAGGTGCCTTGAGGGATCGAGGGCTGCGACAAGAACTGGCGAAGGATGTAGTCGAGTGCGAACGAGTTGTACTGGGCGATCAAGAGCGCCAGCGCCCGCGCGTCGGGACCAGCAGTAAGGATCCAGCCGTAGGAAGCCGCGCCGAACGGGATGAAACTCGCGATGATGGTGCGCTCATCGGTATTGCGCGCGACCCGGCGGTGACCAAGCAGCGCGGCCTCGGAGCCCCAAGCTCGTCGAGCGAGCCGATCGGCAACCACTTCTTCGCGAACCCAGTAGCGCGGGAGCACGAGCGAATCGTCCTGGCGCTCCTGGTTCTGCTCGATGGCCGTGTCCCCGAGTCCTGTGAAGGACGCGTAGCGGTGGTCGTAGAGGAGGCCCATCTTCCCCTCGTAGAGCGGCAGCATGCGCTCCACCATCTGCGTCATGTGTGAACCTCCTGGGCCCAGGGGGGCTGGTAGGTGCGGCCCGAGGACCTCGCCTCGGTCATCGCGTCGTAGGCGGACAGGATCAAGTCCTTGGTGCGGTACTTCCCGAAGGCGGCCTCGTCCTTGCGCTTCACGATCGGGAAGGTATCCATCACGTATGACACCTCGTCGCGCGAAAGTCCGAACAGATGGAAGACAGCAGCGTCAATCTCCGCGCGGACCCGGCTGCGGTCTCGCTCGGCCGCGATCCAGCCGTTGAGCCTGTCAACGCGGCGCGAGAGCCAAGCAGGCAGACCACCGCTCACCGGCAGGTCCGACCGCGGGAACGCCTCAGGCGGAAGGACGGGGAGCTGCATGAACACGAAGTAGTTCATGGTGATGCTGCCGAGCTTCTGTCGCGCCGCGAAGTCGAGGGCGAAGGACGACAGCGTCGCCTGGAGCATCGCAACCTGCTCCTGGGAACAATCGGGCAGGGCGATGGGGATCTTGTTGCCCAACGCGACACGCGGGAGCAGCGTCGAGATGCTGGTCCGTTCATCCGTAGCACGGCAGATGTCACGCCAGCCGAAGAACCAGTTCTTGTCCCAGCGGCCCTGGAGTTTGCGATCAACGTCGGCCTCATGCACCCAGTAGCGCGGCATCGGGCTGAGGTGCCGGGCCTTCTCTTGCTCGGTCATCGGCCGAATCGAGCCATCCGGCTCGTAGGTCGCCCAGCGGGTGTCGTAGAGGTGGATCATCTTGGCTTCATAGAGCGGCAGCATTCGAGCTTTCCCCCCCCCGTCGAGGGAGCGTTCGAAGACGTTGCCGTTGAGCGTCCAGCCGTCGGCCTCGAGTTCGTCGCGGGTGTGGAACAGGTGCGAGTCGTTGGACATGTCGAACATCCTCATGAACTTGATGCCCCACGGGTTGCCGTTGACCGGGTCGTTCTCGTTGATGAGCACCGGGACGCGGCGGTAGATGCCGAGGGTGATCTCGGCGTCGCGACGGGTCCGGAAGATGGGGCAGGTGCCGGTGTTGGGGTTGAGGAGTTGGATCTCCTCGGGGGTGAGCCCGAAGCGGGCGTCGTCTTTGAGCAGGTCGGACGGGTCGTGGGCGAAGAAGGCGAACTCGGCGCGGGCCACCCGCTCTTCGCGGCCGGTGAGGGTGAGCAGGCAGAACTTGAAGGATCGATGCACACCGTCGAACAGCGGCTTGGCATTCTCGAAGTCATAGAGGCTGGCGAGGCTGCCCTGCTGGACCAGGTCCTTGAAGAAGTACTGCGTGGTGGCGTCGGTGGCGATCCCAGTGGGCAGGATCATGCCCATGCGGCCGTGCTCGTTCATGAGAGCGCGGCTGCCCTCGGCGAACACGGCGTAAGTGTTGATGTCGCCGCGCCCCGCCAACGGGTAGCGACCCGAAACCCGCAGCAGGTGCGACTCGCCGGCGGCGCGCCGCAACGCGCCGAAGTACGCCTCGTACAGCGACGGATTGGACGTTTCGAGGGCCTGGATGAGCCGCTTGCGGACAGCGGCGTTGGGCGCCGCGGCGATCTGGGGGTCTCGGACGGCGAAGAACTCCTGCTCCTGCAGCTTCACCCGTTCCCACGGCGGGTTGCCGAGCACCACGTCGAAGCCGCCGCGCCAGCCGGGTCCGTCGGCGGGTCCGCCGGGTCGGAAGACGTGCGGGAACTCCAGGTGCCAGTGGAAGAAGCGGTACTCGGCGGCGAGTTCGTGGACGGTCGCGAAGGTGGTCGCGGGCAGCGACTCGCCGCGGGCGAGGGCCCGAAGGCCGCGGTCGGTGATGGCCTTGGGCGCGCCCTGCTGCTTGGGCCACACGAACGCGGCGCACCAAGCGTCGGCGACCATCCGCTGTTGTTGCAGCGCCGGGTTGGCCTCCAGCGCCTTGAGTCGCTGCTGGCGGGCGTGGATGTCGGCCAGGGACGCAGGGCGTCCCCCACAGATCAGCGCATCAAGTTCGCCCGCGACGGCGGCGTCCAGGGTGGGTGCGGGGTCGTCGCCGAACAGGTGGTCCTGGCCGGAGCGTTCCGCCTTGTTCTGCTTCTTCAGAGCCGTTACGACCTTCTTGTCGTCGCCCTCGAGCGCCGCGAACGCCTCGTCGGGCACACCCTGGCCGACGAGTGCGGGGGTGGCCCCGATGAGGGAGTTGCCGACCTTGATCTGGGCGTCGAGGAACGCCAGCGGGCGTCCGGGGTCGAGGGTCTCCAGCCACAGCGACACCTTGGCCAGTTCGGCGGCCAGCGGGTTGAGGTCGACGCCGTAGATGCAGCGCCCAACCACGTCGGCCAGCGCCTCGCGGACCCGCTCGGGCGGCGGCTCGGGGTCGCCGGTCCGGATGGCCGCGACCCGCTTAGCGATCCGCCGCGCGGCCGCCACCAGGAAGTGCCCCGACCCGCAGGCGGGGTCGCACACTGTCAACGCCAGCAGGGCCGCCTCGGGGTCGGGCTGGCGCTCGGCGCGGTCGAGCACCGGGTCGAGGGCCGAATCGAGCAGGCAGTCGATCAGCGAGGTGGGCGTGTAGTACGAGCCCGTCGACTTGCGGTCGTTGCCCGCGGCCGACAACAGCTCGAAGACCCGCCGGCCGGCGTCCCACGAGGGCACGAACTCCAGCAGCGCCTCGTAGATCGAGCCCAACTCCTCGGCACCGAGGTTGCGGTAGTCGACGACACGCTTCATCTTCGAGCCAGGTTCTTCGACGAGGCTCAGGTACCGGACCGCCCGCAGCAGCGCCTCGTTCGACAGGTCACAGCCCCGGAACAGATCAAGGGCACCGGGCTCGAACAGGCCGCCGATGCCGACGAGGCCGAGCTCGGGGCGGCCGTCGACCGAGCCGAGGCCCTCCCAGACCAGGTTGAGCGCGCGCCACTGGTCGGCGTGCCGGGTGCCGCGGCGGCGGCGGGCCGTGCGGCGCAGGCGCTCGGTCGAGAAGTAGTCGCGGTAGCGCTGCCGGGCGGTGGGGTCGGCGTCCGGGGCGAGCAGTAGGCCGCGGTCTTCGGCGACGAACGTGAACAGTAGCCGGTACACGACCCGCAGCAGGCCGTGGTTGACGTCCTCGATGCGCAGGCTGCCGTCGGCGAGGCCGTCGCGCAGGGGGGCGTTCGCCGGGTGGGCGAGGAACCCGGTGCCGAGCGTCGTGATCGCCTGGATCACGCCGTCGCGGAGCTGGTTGAGCGCCCGCGAGCCCGACTCCAGCGATTCGGTGCGCCACGCCTCCAGCCAGCAGGACGCCGGCCCCTTCTCGGGGTCACGCACTTCGAGCCGCGACTGGTGGCAGACGCTGAACAGCAGCAGGAAGTCGGCGAACAGGTCACCGTCGAAGACGGCCTCCAGGTCGAACTCGATGTAGGCCGACCCGACCAGCGACGTCGAGTCGCGCAGCAGCCGCAGGGTGAGCCCGTTGGACAGCACCGCCCACAGGTGGGCGTCCGACCGGTTCAGCAGTTCCTGCACCATGGACTGCGGCGACGAGGTGGCGGCGCCGGCGACGCCGGGGGTGCGCCGGTCCAGCTCGATGCGGTGGCCGAGCAGGTGCATGGGCACGTGCTCCCACACGTGCGACACCGGCAGCTGCTTGCCGTCGGCGGTCAGCCCGCCCGCGGGCGCGGTCGGGACGCGCCCGTACCCCAGCTCGCGCAGCAGGATCAGCAGCCACCGCTCCCGGGTGAGGGTGGTGCCGCGGTCGGTCTCGGGAAGCTTCTCGGCCGCCTGCCGGTAGGTGGCCCAGACGCCGGTCAGGTACGCCCACGCCCGGTTCGCGGCCTCGCGGACGGTTTCGCCGGGAGCCAGGTGGTAGTCGGCGGACGCCTGCCCGCCCAGCCCGCCCGCCGCGATCCGCGACAACAGCTCAGCCGGCAGCAGGCCACCGGCCACCCGGACGCCCACGTACGATTCGGCTGCCATACCCTCAACCCTTCGGGACCGGAACGAACACGTACACGCCCAGCACATCCGGCGGGCTCTCGGCCCGGACGCCCAGCCCGCGCACCACAACACCGGACGCCGCCCGCACCCGCCGATGCGAGGCCCGGAGCTGCTCGGCGAGCGCCTGCCCGTGGGCGTCCAGATGCGCCTGCACCTGCGCCAGTTGGCCGAGCGCCGACGTGAGGTATTGGCCGGGGTTGCTGACGTTGCCGGACGGGGCGGCGTCGAGCAGGGCGCCGACCTGGTCGGGTTCCAGCCACGACAGGACGCCGTCGCGGGAGGTGAACCCGAGGGTGGCGGCGTCCTCGGCCACGGCCGTCCGCTCCCCCGCCCGCGACGGCAGGGTGAGGTGGAACCGGTAGCGGACGAGCAGCAGCGTGGTGCGGGTGTCGACCGCGGCCGTCCGGACGACCGCGCAGCGACGCGCGGGCCGGGCCTCGGCGGGCAGCGCCGGGTCGAGCGCCGACTCCAGCACGTAGGACGCGATGGCCTCGACGGCGGCGTCCGTGCGGTGCAGCACGTTCTCGCCCTTGGCGACCGGGAAGTCGCTCACGAAGGTGAGTTGCTTCTCGCGGCCGGGCGGGAGGGCGTCCAGCAGGCCGCCCGGCAGCGGCCCGGTGGCCGCGGTGAAGCCGCGCGGGGTCGTCTTGAGGGTGGCCTTGAGCGCCTGGAGCGACTGCTCGGTGAAGGCGCGCACCTCGGCGTGGGTGCCCAGGTTGGCGCGGATCTCGGCGACCTCGGCAGCCACCTCGTCGGGGTGGATGGCGCGCTGAGCGAACTTGGTGCGGGACGCCTTCTCGCGCTCGGCAGCCGACTGCCACTCCTTGTCGAGGTCGGCGGCCTTCGGGTCGTACTCGAAGTCGAGGGTGTCCTGGCGGTGGTCGCCGCCCCGCAGGATCAGGCCCTCCATCAGGGCCTCCAGCACGGCGTCGCTGTTGTCGGGCACCGGCACCGAAACCCCGGTCGCCTTGCGGATCGCCTCGTGCTTGCGGAGCAGCACGTCCAGGACGATGCCGTCGATGCGGTTGTCCTGGCCGTAGAGGGTGACGGCCCGGACGACGTCACGTTGCTGGCCGAACCGGTCGACGCGACCCTCCCGCTGCTCATGCCGGGTCGGGTTCCAGGCCAGGTCGTAGTGGACGACGGCCTGGAACTGCTCCTGCAGGTTGACGCCTTCGGACAGGCAGTCGGTGGCCACCAGCACGACCGGGCCGTCGGCGTCCGCCAGCTTGGTGATGCGGGCCACCCGTTCCGAGGGCGGCAGCATGCCGGTGACGCAGGCGACGGTCGTGCCCTTGCCGAGCTTGGAGGTGAGGTGCTCGGCGACGTACTCGGCGGTGTCGATGAACCGGCAGAACACGATCGGCGCGTAGGCGTCGGCGAGCAGCTCCTTCACCTGCGCGGTGATGGCGTCGAGCTTGCGGTCGCCGGCGCCTTCGAGCGCCTGGGCGCGCTGCAGGAAGCCGCGCAGCTTGCGCTGCTGCGAGGTGCCGGACGCCGCGGCGGTGTCGGCGCCCGGCGCCACGTCGACCGATTCGAGGGACTCGTCGTCGGCCAGGTCAAGCACCGCCGAGCGGCCCAGGGCGTCGGCCTCGGCGGCGTCCTCCCCGCCCAACGCCGCCGAACGCGTGGCCAGCGTCTGGGCGGCGGCCCGCGGCGAGGACGCCAGCGCCCGCAGCAGCGCCAGCACCGACCACCAGTTGACGCGCTGCTCGCGGGCGCCGTGCGCAGTGGTCACGGTCTCGCGGGCGTAAGCGATCACGTCGTCGAACAGGTCGCGGTAGGCGGGCGACAGCTTGTAGGCGACCTCCTTGGACTGCCGGTCGGACGGGAACGGCGTCTCCTCGTCGAGGAACTGGCGAATGTCGGCCCGGCGCCGCTGCACCAGATGCCGGGCCAGCAGTTCGCGGCCTTTGGTCTGCTCGAGGTCGAGGTCGTGCAGCGCGGGGTCGAGCAGGCCGATCAGGTTGCGGAACGCCGCGTCCTTGCCGCTGTGCGGGGTGGCGGTGACCAGCAGCAGGTGCCGGGAGGCGTCCGCGGCCAGCGCACGGACCAGGTCGTAGCGCTGCGTGCGGGCCTTGCCGCCGAAACCGCCGTCGGCGACGCAGGTGTGCGCCTCGTCGACGATCACCAAGTCGGGGCAGGTGCGCAGGAACTCGTTGCGGCGCCGGTCGGACTTGATGAAGTCGGTCGACACGACCGTGATCGGGAACCGCTCGAAGATCGACTCGTCGCCGATGCGCTGGCGCTCCAACCGGCGGACCGTGCTGGGCAGCACCAACTCGGCCTCCAGGCCGAACTTGGCGCGGAGCTCGTCGGCCCACTGCTCGGCCAGCGCCGGACTGCACAACACCGCCAGCCTGCGGGCGTCCCCGATGGCCAGCAGCTCGGCGGCGATGAGGGACGCCTCGATGGTCTTGCCGATACCGACGTCGTCGGCGATCAGCAGCCGGACCGTGTCCTGCCGCAGCGCCATCAGCAGCGGGACGAGTTGGTAGGCGCGGGGCTCGACGGCGATCCCGGCGAGCGAGCGGAACGGGCCGGCGCTGGACCGGAAGCCGATCCGCAGGGCGCTGCGCAGCAGGCGGGCGCTCTCGTGGTCGCCCAGATCGTCGGCGGTGGGCGGCGGGAAGGACGCCGCGGTCACCGGCTCGATGGCCGGCAACACGCCGGCGATGTCGTCGTCGGTGCCGCCCAGGGGACGCAGCACGAGGAAGTCGTCGGAGCTGTCGGGCAGCACGACCCACTCGCGGCCCCGCGCCGCCACCAGGCTCCCCACCGCAAAGGTCGTCACACCCGCCGTCCTTCCCCGAACACGTCCGCGTGCTCGCGGAGCTTGGCCACCCAGTCCTCGTCGTGCGCGAACCGGACGAAGGAGTACCCCTCGTTCAGCAGGCGCTCCTCCGCCGCGGCGTCCTCGGCGGCCTTGTCCGGCCGGTCGTGGACCGGGCCGTCGATGAACACCGCCAGCCCCGCCTTCGCGTACAGGAAGTCCGGCCGGCAGCGGGCCGACTCCAGCAGCGGCTGCGCGGCGTCGGGCAGCCGGAAGTCGCCCGCCATCAGCACCCGCAGCCAGTCGCGCTCCAGGTCGGTGTCGCAGGCGGCCAGCAGCTCGTCGGCGTGTTCGCCGCGCGGCAGGTCGGACGCCGACACGCTCGTCAGCCCGCCGGCGAACCGCAGCAGCAGGTCGCGGACCAGATGCCGGTCGATCGCGGCGTGTTCGAGTTGGTTGCCATACGACAGCAGGCAGTCGTAACACGCCTTCTCGCAGCGTTCGCTGCCCGCCTCGGCCCGGCTGACGTCCTCGCCGGTCTCCGGGTCGAAGTGGGCGATCTCAAGGGCGGTGCGGGCGGCCAGCGCGAGGGCGTCCGGCTCGGCCTGCAGCCGACGCAGCACGCCGGCTCCCCCCTCGGCGGACTCGGTGAACAGCATCCGGCCGCGGTGCTGGTCATCGGGCAGCGCCTCGCTAGCCAACTCGGAATCCTCCAGCTGGAACGCCGCCTCGATGCCCCGTTCCAGCGCGTAGCGCAGGGTGGTGGCCACCTCGTCGGGCACGGAATCCGCCAGCCGCAGCACAAGGATGTTGCGGCTGTCCCGCACATACGGGATCACCCGAAGCGCGTTGGCCTCGTCCGGGTCTGCATCGCCGTCGTCGGCCTCAGCCTCGGCGCCGGCCTTGTCCGACAGCCACTGGCCCTTCACCGGATCGAGGTAGAAGCCGACCTCGGCGGCGTCCTTGCGGCGGCGGCGTCCGCGGTTGGTGACCCGCACCTCGGCGGAGTCGCCGTAGGCCAGCTCGGCCAGCGGTGCCCCGTCGGCCACCAGCACCTGAGCGGTCAGCTTGCCCGAGCGGGCACCGTGCTGGCTGAACCGGTACGACGTCTGCAACTCGAAGCCGGCGCGGCGGCGCTCCTCCTCGTCGGAGGAGATGCGTTCGCGGCGGCGCGTGTAGACGGTGGTGAGCTCCATGAGGCAGTACGTCGTGGCGCCGAGCTCCTCGCCGCAGTTCTCGCACACGTCGAGGCCCGCGCGCCGGTCGTGGTGGTAACCGCACGCCTCGCAGCGGCGGGCCTCGGTGGTGGCCACCGTCGCCTGACCCGACTGCGCCAGCGGCACCTGGATGCGGTTCACCTCGTAGCGAGCACCCTCGTGGTAGATCAGCGCACCCGGCCCGAACTCCGAGATCGCCAGGAAGCGGGGACGCTGGAGATAGTCGCCGCCGTCGCGCGGACCGACCGTGCCGCGGACCGCGGGGATGTAGGCGGCCAGCGGCAGCCGCGGGAAGCTGTAGCCCGGCAGGAAGCCCTCCGAGGCGAAGTACCGGTAGGTGTAGAAGTCGGAGTGACCCGACTCGTCGTCCTCGTTGCGGAGCAGCCGCAGCTGGTTCTCCGCCTCCCGGCGGCGGGTCGTCGCGGCCTGGCGGGCACGCGGGGACAGGTGGCTTTCCAGCACGATCCGGTTCTGGGTGTCCTGGTCGGCGAGCGCAGCCAGATAGAGGCGGCGCCACCGGTCGCACGCCTTGTCCAGGGTGCGTGGCGCGGCCCGGACGACATCGGCGACCCAGTCCTCCTGCCACCAGGCCGTGGCCCTGAGTTCGGGGAGCATCGGCTCGATGATCGCCTGGGCGTGCCGGGTGGCCCGCCGGATGGCTTCGGGGTCGGCGAAGGCGCGCTCCTTCTCGGGCTTCATCACCAGGGACGGAGTGAGGCCGTCGGCGTCCAGCAAGTCGGTCATCCGGGAGCCCAGCTTCTCGCCGGTCTCGGCCAGCCACACCGCCTGGACGTGGCTGCGCAGCAGCGCCTCGTTCGCCAGGTCGAGCCGGGGGGCGGCGACCGAGCCGGCCACCATGTGCTCGGAGCGGCGGAAGTAGTACTGGTCGTGGGAATTGCCGTTGGCGCAGTACGTCAGCACCAGCGCCGGCTGACCGGACCGACCGGCCCGGCCCGAGCGTTGCGCGTAGTTCGCCGGCGTCGGCGGGACGTTGCGCAGCCCGACCGCGTTCAGGCTCGAAATGTCGACGCCGAGCTCCATCGTCGGCGAGCAGTACAGCAGCGGCAGCCTGCCCTTCCGGAACTCGCGCTCCCGCTCCTCACGCTCCGTCGGGCCCACCTGCGCGGTGTGCTCCCGGGCCGACAGGCCGCGCAGCTCGCGGGCCACCCCCTGGTAGAGGGTGCGGAAGAAGGCGTTCACCCGGCCGCCGGAGTCGGCGTCCACCGTCTTGCGGATCGGGTCGGCGGCGGCGCTCGTGCCATCACCGGCGGACCAGACCAGGGCGGACGCCTTCAGCCGGTAGCCGCGGCGTCCATCGTTGCCGTCGGCCTCGGTGAGCAGACCGGCCCGGGTGAGGACGCCCAGGATGTCCTGGATGATGCGCTGGGCGTCGTCGACGGCCAGCTTGCCCTGGCCCGGGAACTGGCGGGACAGGTAGCGTCCCAGCGCCGAACGGCCGGTCAGGTGCAGGTCGTTGCGGCCCTTGCCCGGCTGGCTGGCGAACGCGTACACGATGCCGACCGGGGCGACCAGTTCGTTGAGGGGAACGGCCCACACGCCGGTCAGTTCCTGCGACGACTGGCGCTTGATCCGCTCGAAACCGAGCTCGGTCAGGCAGTCGACGTCGACCGCCAGCACCTTGCGGAACTCGTCGAGGACGATCCGGCACAACTCCTCGCGATGCCCGTCGCGGGCGTCGCGCAACGGCTCCAGCGCACCCCGCCACAGCGACTGGTCGGCGGCGATGTCGGCCAGCGACTCGTAGCCCACGTGCAGCAAGCCCGTCTGCTCGAGGTTCGGCATCGTGATCCGCCAGCCGCGCTGCAGGTCCAGATAGAGGCGGTACTCGACCAGCTCGCGCAGCGCCCGTTCGGTTTTCGTCTTGGCCGCGTACACGGCGTCCGGGGCGGCGGCATAGTCGGCGAACTCCAGGCCCAAGGCGTCCACGACCTTGACGGCCACACTCTCGTGAGTCAAGCCGTGCGGGGCCTTCCTCATGGCGGCGTACAGGGCGCCACGGAGCTGGGCGACCTGGACGAAGTCGTTGAGGTGGCCGGCCTGCAGGCTGGCGTCCTGCCGATTGTCGACGAACGTCAACAACTTGCGGGCCTCGGCGGGCAACTCCGACTCGGGCACCTCCCGCAGGGCACGCACCAGGCTGGTCGACAGCACCGAGATCGCCGAACTGCGACCCTCGGCGTCCAGGGTGATCAACTTGGAGAAGTCGCGGCCGCGGGTCTGCTCGTAGCTGACCTGACAGGACAGGCAGAACGTGAACGGCGCCGGAATGAACGCCGCCGGCGTCCCGCCCACCTCCACCCGATGACCGGCCGTGTCGACCCGAACCCGCTGCGGCAGATAACGCACCTTGTTGGGCAGCGGCTGATTGTCCGGGCCGACCCACGAGTCGGGCAGTCGTCCCTCGGCGATGGGATCGGCCGGCCACGGCAGCTGCGTGGACACGTACAGGTAGCCATCGACCGCGTCGCCCGCGGTGACGTCGCGGGACGCGCGGGGGGCGTAGGTGGTCTCGCCCTGCCGGGTGATCGCCTTGACGACAGCGTACTCCTGGCCACACTCCCGGCAGAAAGCCAACGGGAACAACAACTTCTCCGGAGCCGACGGCACGGCGACCTGGTACTTCGACGTGATGAACCGGTCCTGCTCCGGCTCCAACGACACGTGCAACGTGTCGCCCTTGGACAGGAACTGATGCAGCCGGAACGCGAACAGCGGGCGTCCGGTCTCGGGGTGCCGCACCCGCGAGCCCTTCAACAGGGCCCGCTGGATCGCGTCGTAGCAGTCCTGGACGGGAAGACCCGTGACCTCGGACAACGAGGGCGCTGCGTGCTCGCGAAGCCGGCGGGGCGCCTGCCGGATCAGCAGGCCCGTGGCCCCCTCCGTAGCCAGGCCGAACGTGGTTTCGATCCACGATGCCAACGGGGACGCCGCCAGCCCGGCGTAGTCGTCGGGCAGATCACCCGACCGGACGGCTTGGGTCAGGGCGGCGGTGTCCGAGTCGGCGCCTGCTGCCGTGGCCCGGGTGAGGGTCTCGCCGATCACGTGCTCCGGGACCACCGAGGAGCCGAAGATGCGGGTGGCCACCTCGGCGACCGTGCGCTTCTGGTCGAGCGTCGACCCGCCACTGGACATCGTGGCCGACGTGCCCACGCACTGCAGGTGGGGCGACGAGCACGCCTCCCGGACGCGGCGCACCAACATCGCCACGTCGGCGCCCTGGCGTCCGCGGTAGGTGTGCAGCTCGTCCAGGACGAGGAACTGCAGCCCCTTCGCGGCCTTCACCAGCCGGGCGCGCTCGTCGGGACGGGTGAGCACCAACTCGAGCATGACGTAGTTGGTCAGCAGGATGTCCGGCGGATTCGCCAGGATGCGGTCGCGCTCCTCGCCCCGCTCCTGGCCCGTGTAGCGGGCGAACGTGACCGGTTCGCGTCCGTCGCCGTAACCGTTGCGCAGGAACTTCTCCAACTCGCCGCGCTGCGAGTTCGCCAGCGCGTTCATCGGATACACGATGATCGCCTTCACCCCGGGCGTCCGCGGCTGCCGCAGCACGTGATCGACGATCGGGACGATGTACGCCAGCGACTTGCCCGAACCGGTGCCCGTCGTGAGGACGTAGCTCTGACCCGTGCGCGCGACCTCGATGGCCTCGCGCTGGTGGCGGTGCAAGGTGAACGGTGCCCGGCCCGGGTCTTCCAGGTGCTCCTTCACCCGGAAGATGCGGTCGCACTCGGGATGAAGGAGGCCCTCGCGGACCAGCTCGTCGATCCGGCCGCCGGTCTCGAACGCCGGATTCAGCGAGATCCACGGCTCCGGCCACTGCCGATCGCCATCGAGTTCGCGCTGATAGTGCTCCTTCAGCCGGGCGTCCTTGATGTCGATGGACGCCGTCGTGAACGAGCGGTAATCGTCAATGACCTTGTCGCGCACACGAAAAACGTCCATGCCATCTCTCCCCCGGGGCTGGTGGCACTCTAACCTCGTGCTTTCATGACGGGGGCTGTTGATCCGGGGTTTTGAACAGCGAAAGTGCTTCCGGCTTGGGATAATACGAGTGTCGAAGTCGTAGAAGTCCCGCGCAAGGAAGCACTTTCGCCGTGAAGCGTACCGCCGT
>JAAYTZ010000021.1 GCA_012517965.1 Propionibacterium sp.
GAGCGGCCCGGGCGGGGCCGGAACCCCGGCGGCCCCGGCCGGGGGCGCCGCCGCTTCGGTCGGGGGCGCCGCGTCGGGCGCGGGCGCTTGCTGCTCGCCGGGCAGCCGAATGGTCCAGCCGGCCTCGATGTAGTCCGGGTCGGTGATGCGGTCGGCGTTGAGCCGCTGCAGCTCGGGGTAGCGCGCCCCGTCGCCGAGCCGCTCCTCGGCCAGGTGCCACAGGGTGTCCCCCCGCTCGATGCGGTAGTCGGCCAGCGGGTTCACGATGGCCAGAGCCGTCCCCACGGTCAGGTCGGCGGTCGGGTCGGCCGCCAGGTCGGGGTTCGCACGCACGATCCGACGCCACTCCGTGCCCGACCCGTAGTACCGCTCGGCGAGGCTCCACAGGTCGTCGGAGCGCTCGACCACGTGCACGATGGCGTCGTCGGCGGCGGCGACCCCGACGGCCACCACGGGTGCGCTGGCGACCGCCGGCTCCCCCGCCTGCGGGGTGGTGGGGAGTTCCGGCGACGCGGTTCCGGTGGCCGGGGACACAGGCATCGCGGCGTGCACGGGGGTCGGGACGCGCTCCGCGCTCGGTGCGGCGACGGCGACCCCCGCGGGCACGCCGACCGCCAGCAGACCGGCCAACAGCGCGGACGCGAGCGACTGCGGAGCGGCCAGCCCGGGCAGTCGAAGCCGCACCCGCCCGCCGGTGGCCCATCCGATCGCCTCGACGACGACCGCCAGGAGGAAGACCAGCCAGGCGGCCCACGCCGCGAGCGTGAGCAGCCCGAGGAGGAGGCGGTAGTCGGCCGGCGTCCACACGTTGAGCCCGCCCCAGTCGTAGAACCCGAGGCGGAGCAGCAGCGCGGGCGGTCCTCCGAGGAGCGCCAGCAGCACCAGCAGCGAACCGAGTCGACGCATGTCTACCCCCTTGCGCGATAGCGGTCGAGCGGCGAGACCGCCGAGGCCTCGACCGGCAGGGAGCCCGGCAGCCCGGGCAGGATGAGGTCGGAGAGGGCCACCGAGCAGCGCACGGTGGCCGTGACCTGGGCGGGACGCCCCACGTCCACCTGGAAGCCGCTGGTGTCGAGGACGAGCGTCGGCCAGGAGCCGCCCTCGCCACAGCGCAGCCCGGAGTGGACCGCGTCGCCGTGCACCACCTGGTGGGCGGTCACCGAGGCCTCGGACGCCGTCCGGGCGATCGAGGCCTGGCGGGCCGCGGACGAGGCGAGCTGCGCCACCCCCGTCTTGGCCCACCAGATCCGGGAACCGGCGACGACCAGCCCGATCAGCGTCAGGAGCACCGGCACCAGCAGGACGAACTCGACGGCGATGGCGCCGCGCTCACGGCGTCCGGCCCGGTGCGTCATGGTGCGGTCACCCGTTCCTTGGGCCGGGTGGCCTGGGCGTCGATCCGGTTGACACCGACGTCGATGAGGCCGGGCACCGTGCCGCCGACGCGGCAGGTGACGGCGCCGGCCTGCAGTCGACACGAGACCGTGAGCTCGACCAGCCCACCCTTGTGGGCCAGGTAGGTCGCCACGGCCTCCCCGCCGGCGAGCGACGCGGTGGCCGGGGCAGCCTCCTCCGCGCCGGCGCCGGCGGCGTTCAGGGCGAGTGTCCGCGCGTAGCCCCACAGGCCGAGTTGGAGGATGCCCAGCACGGCCAGCAGGACGACCGGCGCCAGCATGGCCCACTGGACGGAGTCGGACATCCCCCGCTCCCGCCCGGCCCAGCGCCCCGGGTGCGGTCTCACCAGGGGTTGAGCACGAGAGCCGTCTGGACGTAGTTCAGCACGAGCGCGATCACCGCGCCGGCCACCGCCACCGCCCCCACCAGGAGGATCACGTTCTCGGTGGACTGCGACAGGCCGCGCTCGGCGCGGGTGGGGGTGAGCAGGCCGAGCAGCAGGGTCACGGCGCTTGGGATGGACATGGTGTTCTCCTTCGGGGTTGGGTTGGGGGTTATCGGGAGATCAAGGTGAGGATCGGCGGCACGAGAAAAATCAAGCCAAACAAGAGCGACGGAATCGCCATGAAGATGGTCATCCGCTCGGAGACCCGGTTGGCGGCCATCTTCACCTCCGTGAGGTGCGCGTCCCGCAGTTCCCTGACGCGGGCACGCAGCGTGCCCGACAGCGCGGCGCCGGACTCGTCGAGGCGCATCACGTCGGCCAGGTCCACGAGGGCCGGCAACTCGAGCCGCTGCCCGAGGAGCTTCAGTTCGGCGTAGGGCATCCGCTGCTCCAGCCGGGCCCGCTCCAGGGCGGCGCGGACGTGGGCGAACACCGTGTTGTCGGACAGCGTGGCGGCCGCGTGCAGCGACTGCGTCGCCGACTGGTTCGCCAGCCGCTCGAGGGTCACCAGGTCGAAGAACGTCAGCAGGGACTCGGTGGCGTCGCTGGTGAGGTCCCCGCCCTGGCCGCGCAGGGCGACGTCGGGCAGGACGAAGCCCACGACGGCCCCGAGCAGGCTGATCAGCAACGGCAGGGGGGTCGGCCGGCCGAGCGCCACCGCCGCCACCCCGACGGCGAGCGGCAGCCCGAAGCCGAGGCCCGCGGCCCCCAGCTTGAGGCTGTAGTGCCGAGCCAGGCTGCGCCCCTTGAGCTCGAGCGCCCGTTCGGTCACGGCCGAGACCACGACCGGACGCCGCCTCAGCCACCACGCCCCCCAGCGCTCGCCGCGGGGGGCGGCACCCGGCGTCGGATCCTGCGGCGCCTCGGAGCCGAGGGCCGCCAGCGCATCGTCGAGCCGCACGAACTCCGGCCGGAAGGCGAGCACCGCCCAGAAGGCGCCGAGCACGATGAGCATGCCCGGGACCAGCGCGAGGGCGGTCATGGTAGCGGCCTCAGGATGCGCTCGCGGGTGCGCGGCAGCGTCAGCCGGCGCATCCACCCGATGGACCCGACGAAGGCGCCCACCAGGGCGGCGAGGATGACCTGCCCTGCCGGGGACGCGTAGGGCGCGAAGAAGCCGGGCGACAGCAGCATGAACCCGGTCAGGGCCAGCGCGGCGATGGCCGTCACCTGCCGGACGACCACCCGCGGCTTGGACCGCTCCGCCTCGATCTCGCGGAGCGCGCGCAGCCGGTCCTGGATCGACTCGGCCAGAGCGAGCAGGGTCGCGGACGCTCCCGTGCCGCCCCGCTGGGCGGAGAGGATCAGCGCGGCGAGGACGGCGTCGGCGTCGGGGCTACCCAGTTCGTCGGCCATGCCCTGGAGGGCCTGCGGGGCCGACCAGCGCTCGTCGAGCCGCTTGACCAGAAGCGCCACGGGCTCGGCCAGCAGCGGCGGCGCCTGCCGTGCCGACAGCCGGAGGGCGTCGTGGATCGACTTGCCCGTGGACAACTGGGCGAGCATCGCGCGCACCCACCGGTCGAGGGCCTCCAGCATGGCGATCTCACGCTGGGGCGGATCGGCCAGCAGCTTGGGCAGGCCGACGACCCCGGCGGGCACCAGGACCAGCAGGATGGGCCACCGCATGACGTAGGCCAGCACCACCCCGAGCAGGACCCCGGCGAGCAGCGTCAGCCAGGTCCGGCGCTGAACGTGGCGCACCTTGTCCACAGCGCGTTTCCACAGCCCTGTGGATGCGGTGGATCGCGGAGCTCGCGATGGGACTTGGCCGTTGACTGCGGCCACGGCGACGACGAGGCCCGCGGCGGCCAGCATCGTGCACAAGACGGCGGCGAGGATCATGGCCGCCGCCAGGTGTGCAGATAGGGCGCCAACTGGTCGAGGAAGTCCTGTTCGGGATGGAAGACCGCGGCCTGCGTCTCGGACGCCGCGCGGTACACCAGGTGCGAGACGGGACGGTTCCCCTCCATCCCGCCGGTCAACCGCCGGACCTCCGAGACGAACCGGGTCCGGACGCCGCCCCGCCAGGTGTCGTCGACGAGCCGGACGTGGACGATCAGCGCGATGTGGTGCGCGATCTGTCGGAAGGCCTCGTCGATCGAGATGACACCGCCCTGGGCGACCCGCGCCGCCAGCCGGTCCATCGTGGACGCCGCGTCGTGGCTGTGCGTCGTGCTGAGCGACCCGGCCCCCGACTGCATGGCTTCGAACATCGCGCCGGCCTCGCCGCCGCGCACCTCGCCGACGACCAGCCGGGACAGGTTCTGCCGCAGCGCCTCCGGGATCAGGTCGGCGACGGTGAACTCGCCGATCGCCCGGCCGTCCTGGCGTTCGCCCAGCCCGATCCGGGCTTGGAGGGCCAGCATGTTGCGGCGGTTCGGCTGGAGGTGGGTGAGCAGTTCGTAGTCGGTCTCCAGGGTGCCGAACCGTTCGTTGGCGGGGATCGACGCGATCAGCGCCCGCAGCAGCGTCGTCTTCCCGGCTCCTTGGTCGCCGGAGATCACGATCGACTTGCGGGCCAGGATCGCGGCGTGCAGCAGCCGGCCCACCTCGTCGGGCATCATGCCGCGGTCGACGAGATCGGGCAGGTCGACCGTCGTCAGGATGTGCTGCCGGATCGTCACCGAGGGCCGGAAGCTGAGCCCGAAGCCGATGGCGTGCAGCCGGAAGCGGTCGCCCAGGGCGAGCGTCATGGTGGGGTGGGCGTCGTCGAACGGCCGCGTCGGCGTCACCGACTCGCCCAGGAATCGCACCGCCTCGACCAACTCCTCGTCGCTGTCGGCCACCGGCGGGTGCGGCTCCCGGTGTCCGTCCCCGTACTGGACCATCACCGAGTCGCACCCCGAGATCTCGATGTTCTCCGCCCCTGGGATCTCGAACAGGGGCTGGAGACGTCCGTAGCCGTAGATCGCGTTCTCGAGGGCCCGGGCGTAGGCCCGCTCGGTCTCCGGCGGCCACAGCGCCTCTCCGAGGGTGCTCTGCTGCTCGGCGTACTCGTGCACGACCGGCCGCAGAATCGAGCGCCCGAGCAGGCGGCGGTCGGTCTCCGAGAGCGCGGCTCCGGTGCGCTCGGTGTGCGCCTCGATCTCCCGGGCGATGCGCTCGGACGCCCGCCGGCGCAGCACCACGATGACGCCCCAGTCGATGGTGTCGGACGGAAGCCGGGTGCGGTTGGCCTCCGCCAGGTCCTCCCGGGTCAGCACGAACTCGGGCTGGGCCTGGAACAGCGGGATGTCGGCGAGCCGCAGGCTGTCGGTCCCGGTCATGACGGGGCTCCGATCCGGAGCCGCTCGGCGTCCTGGGCCGCGGTGAGCCGCGTCGCGGCCTCCGCGTACGAGCGCCCGAGCGGCTGCCGGCGCCACCGGGGCGAGAGCGGCTGTCCGTCCGCCAGCTCGGCGGCCGCGAACGGCTCCCAGGCGATCTCGCAGACGACCGGGACGCCGAACTGCTCGGCCACCTCGGCCGCCCGGTAGGGACGCCCCGGCCCGATCAGCACCAGCCCGAGCCGGTCGGGCGCCACCGCTTCGGTGAGCAGCCCCAGGTAGAGCCGAACGGCTGCCAGCGACACCAACGAAGTCCGGCAGGCGACCAGCACTTGGGTCGCCGTCTCCAGGAGGCCCGCGGGAAGCCCCCGGACGCCGATCCGCCCGGCGTCGACGATCGAGTCGAACGGGGCGTCCTGCAGGGCGTGGCCCAGGTCGCGCCAGGCCGCCTCGAAGAGGTCGACGGTGCCCAGGTGCGCGAACCCGGGCAGGAACCGGCGCCGCACCGGGCGGGCCGCCGTGTCGGTGGCCCGGCGTTGCCGGTGGGGCGGCTCGGGCAGCGGCAGCGTCGCCTCCGGGAGCACGTCCAGCAGGGGGCGGCGCTCCCGGTGCGCCTGCAGGACCCGGGTCAAGCCCCGGTCGTGCGCCGAGGTGCCACGCAGGTAGCCGGCCAGGATCGACTGCGACGGCGTCCGGTCGGCGTCCACCAGCAGGACGTCGCGGGGCCAGGTCAGCGTGAGGCCGAGGCCGGTGATCGTCGTCCCGGGGGCGCCGCCGGTGTGGCACAGCACGTGCGTGCCCATCAGCCTTCCGCCTTCTGGACGAGCGCCACCTGCTTCAGCGCCCCGAGCCGGGCCACCTGTTCGGCGTCGGCCAGGCCGACGTTCACGTCGACGAGATAGGCCCCGTCGGCCCCCAGGGTCGGCGTCGTGGCCAGCGTCGCCTCGACGCTCGGCGGGGGCGTCCCCGGGTTGGCGCCGGTGGCCGGCAGGGCGACGACGAGCACCCGGGCGCCCGGCTTGAGGGCGGTGGCCGGGATGCGACCGGCGTCCACCTTGAGACCGACGCGCGCCAGCCCGGCGGCGAGCTCGGGAGCACCGAAGCTGCGCTCGACCAGGAGGCTGCCGGCCGGCAGGTCGGTGACCGCGGTCTGGCCGACGACCCGATTGAGGTCGCCGCCCGCCACCGCCGCCACGTCGGTGGTGCGCCCCAGGGCGATGACCGCCAGATCGTTCGCCTGGATCGCCTGGCCGCGGTAGACGGTGCGCATCACCTTGATCGCGGGCCGGGTGCCCGTGGCCCCGGCGAAGAGGGCCCAGGTGCCCAGGCCACCGAGTGCCATGGCGAGGAGGCCGGCGGTCAGCCAGCGGATGTTGCGGCGGATCCGCACCCGCGACGCCCGGGCCGGGGCGGTTCGGGGAGGCACAGCGGCGATGACGGCTTGCTCAGCCATGGGGTAGCTTCCTTTGTCTCCGGGGGGTGACTGGCGTCATCGTAGGGGGGTGCCGGCCAGCCGCCCAACAGGTGGACGGCCGCCTGTGGATAACCCCGCCGCCCCGCAACCCTGGTTCCGCCACCGGCGCCCAAGTGGTGCGCAGCACCAAATCCCCGCCTAGAGTGACCCGGAGGCATCCTGGCAGGCGGGGGCGAACGGGGGATGATGCTGATGGACCGACCGAGGGGTTCGACGGTGTCCGTCGACGTCCTGACGTTGCGTTACAACCACCTCGACCGTCAGGTCGAGATCGCCGTCGCCCACCGGCAGACCGAGCCCTACCTGGGCCAACTGGCGCTGCCCGGCGTCGTGCTGCGCGAGGGCGAACGCCTCGCGGACGCCGCCGCCCGCGCCGTCTGGGACAAGCTGCGCCTGCCGCTGCGCGCCCAGGGCCAGTTGACGGTGTTCGACGAGCCGCACCGTGACCCGCGCGGCGCCACCCTGTCGATCGCGATGTGGGGCGTCGCCGAGGACCTCGAGTCCGAGCAGGCCCACTGGTACACCCTCGACGACTTGCCGCCGCTGGCCTTCGACCACAGCCAGATCGTCGCCGAGTGTCGGCCGCTGCTCGTCGAGAGGCTCTGGCGCGACCTGACGTTCACCCGCGCGATCACCGGGTCGAGCTTCCCGGTGTCGGCCGCCGTCGCGATCACCCGCTCGCTGACCGGCGCACCCCCCGACCGGGGCAACCTGAACCGCAGGTTGGCGTCCATTCAGGGGCTCGGGGTCAGCCAGCGTCGGGTCATGCTCGGCCGCGGCCGGCCCGGCCACCTCTGGGAGTGGCACCCCGTCGACCCGTCCGAGAGGCAGCCGTGAACTCCGACCGCTCCACCGTCCTGGGCTGGGTCGACGCCCGCAACGGCGTCGCCGGCGACATGCTGCTCGGCGCCCTCGTGGACGCCGGTGCGCCGCTCGAGCGCATCCGGGACGCCGTCGAGGCCGTGCTCCCCGCCACCGTCGAACTGAGCGCCCACGAGGTGCGACGCGCCGGCCTGCGGGCCACCAAGGTCGACGTCGGCGTCGTCGCCCCCGACCAGCCGCACCGCACCTGGGCCACCATCCGAGCGCTGCTCACGGACGCCCCGCTCGACGAACGGGTGCGCGCGGACGGCCTCGCCGTGTTCGGCGCCCTCGCCGACGCCGAGGCGCGCGCCCACGGCATCGACGTCGAGACCGTCCACTTCCACGAAGTCGGCGCGTGGGACTCCATCGCCGACGTCGTGGGCGTCTGCGCCGGCCTCGCCGCCCTCGGCATCGACCGGGTCACCGCCGGCCCGGTGGCCCTCGGCTCGGGCACGATCGACTCGGCTCACGGCCGCCTCCCGGTGCCCGTGCCGGCGGTCCTCGAACTGTCCCGCGGCTGGCCGGTGCTCGTCGACGGCGACGGCGAGTTGGCCACCCCCACGGGCATGGCCCTGCTGGCCGCCCTCGCGACGCCGGCGGCCGCCCTGCCGCCCTGCACGATCCGGACCGTGGGCATCGGGGCCGGCACGCGCGACGTCCCGCACCGGCCCAACGTCGTCCGTCTCGTCGTCGCGGACGCCGCACCGGACGCCGCCGCCCCGGCCGCGGAGCGCCCGGCCACCGTGCTGGAGGCCAACGTCGACGATCTCGACCCGCGCGTCTGGCCGCTGGTGCTGGACGCCCTCCTGGCCGCCGGCGCCAGCGACGCCTGGCTGACGCCCATCCTGATGAAGAAGGGCCGCCCCGCCCACCTGCTCGGCGTCCTGGCCCCCGTCGACCGCACGGACGCCGTCCGCGAGGCGATCTTCGCGCACGTGCCGACCCTCGGCGTCCGGGATCACGCCGTCGGCAAGCACGAACTCGACCGCACGTGGCGCGAGGTGGCCGTCGGGGACGCGACCGTCCGCATCAAGATCGGCCACCGCGCCGGCCTCATCCTCAGCGCCACCCCCGAGTTCGCCGACGTCGTCGCCGCCGCCGACGACGCCGACCGGCCCGTGCGGGCCCTCCTCGCGGACGCCGTCGCCGCGGCCAGCGCCGCCGGACTGGCCGTGGGGCGTCCGCTGCCGGACTGAGCCGGTCGCGGGACCGGACAGAAGCGGCCGCAGGTCAGCGAGGCGCGGCGATCTGGGCGGCGAGGTAGCCCGCCCCGTACCCGTTGTCGATGTTGACGACGGCCACGCCGGGCGCACACGAGTTCAGCATGGTCAGCAGCGGCGTGAGCCCGCCGAAGGCGGCCCCGTAACCCACCGACGTCGGCACCGCGATGACCGGCGCCGCCACCAGGCCGGCGACCACGGTCGGCAGCGCCCCGTCCATGCCGGCCACCACCACGATGGCCTCGGCGCTGCGCAGCAGCTCCAGCCGCCCCAGGATGCGGTGCAGGCCCGCGACGCCCACGTCGGTGACCAGCTCGGCCGGACGCCCCAGGTTCCGCGCCACCAGCAGCGCCTCGCGGGCGACGGGCAGGTCCGAGGTGCCGGCACACGCGACGACGACGAGCCCGCCGGTCGGCTCGGGCTCGGCGGCCGGCCACCACAGCAGCCGCGCCTCGGGGTCGTGGCCGGCGTCGGGTAGCACCTCGAGCACGGCCTGCGCCTGCTCGGGCGAGGCCCGGGTGAACAAGGTGCGCACGGACTTTTCGCCGACGGCGGCCGCGATGAGCCGAAGCTGGGCGGGTGTCTTCGATTCGCAGTAGACGGCCTCGGGGTAGCCGCGGCGGCGGGCGCGGTCGAAGTCGAGGTCGGCCACCTCTCGCAGCGCGGCGGGCGGCACCCAGCTCGTGTCAGCCATGACGCTCCGATCGCACGACGAGGGGCAGGGTGAACGCGCCCGACTGGATGCCGGCAAGGTCGAGGGCGATGAACCGGAAGCCGGCCGCACGGACGGCGTCCAGGATCGGTTCGCGCCATTCGGACGCCGCCCGCGCGACGTCGGCGACCGGCAGCTCGAGGCGGGCGACGTCGCCGTGATGGCGCACCCGGACGTCGGCGAACCCGAGCGCCCGCACCGCCGCCTCGGCGGCCCCCACCTGGCGCAGCTTCTCCGGGGTGACCTCCTCGAAGTGCGGGATGCGCGACGCCAGGCACGGCGCCGCCGGCTTCTCGGCGTTCGGCAGCCCCAGCGCGCGGGCCACCCGCCGCACGTCCTCCTTGCCGAGGCCGGCGTCGGCCAACGGGCGCAGCACGCGGTGGTCGACGGCCGCCCGGGCGCCGGGCCGGTCGGGCCGCAGCGCCTCCTCGGCGTTCTCACCGTAGGCGACCGCCCCCAGGCCGTGCCGCGCCACGACGTCGTCGGAGATGCGGGTGAACAGCTCGTCCTTGCAGTGGAAGCAGCGGTCGGGGCCGTTCGCCCGGTAGGCCGCGAGGTCGCCCTCGCGGGTCTCGACCTCGACCACCGGGACGCCGATGGCGGCCGCTACGGCGTGCGCCGCGGTCCGCTCGTCGGGCGCGAGGCTGGGCGACACGCCGAGGATCGCGAGCGTGTTCTCGGCGCCCAGCGCCCGGGCCGCGAGGGCCAGCAGGACCGACGAGTCCACGCCGCCCGAGTAGGCGACCCCCAACCGGCCCGGACGCCCCAGCGCCGCGGCAACCCGCGCGGCCGCCTCCGCGGCTTCGCCCGTCAGCGGTGCCGTCAGCACCTGCGTCATGGACGTCCTCCTCTCCTGTGGGCTCTGCGCCCCTGCGGGGCGTGAAGCCCGAGTCTACGGACCCCGGCGCGGCTTCCGGCCAGTTGCTGTTGCCACATGTTGCCATCGCGCTACTGTGACCGGGTGACGGAACAACCGCGCCAACCGGTCACCATCTACGACGTCGCCAAGGCCGCGGGCGTGGCGCCGTCGACGGTGAGCCGCACGTTCGCCCGCCCGGGCCGGGTCAACGCCGAGACCGCGGAGCGCATCCGCCAGATCGCCCAACAACTCGGCTACCGCGCCAACCCGGTCGGCCAGGCCCCCTCGACCAACCGGACCCATCTGCTGGGCCTCATGGTCGCGGACGTGGCCAACCCCTTCCACGCCCAGTTGACCCGGGGGGCCCAGGTGGCCGCCACCGAGGCCGGCTACGAACTGCTGCTCGCCGACAGCCGCGAGTCGGCGCTCCGCGAGCGGGCCGCCCTGGAGCGGCTCGTCCCCGTCGTCGAGGGGTTCATCATCGGCGTCTCCCGGATGCCGGACAACGCTCTGCGCACCATCGCCAAGCAGCGGCCCATGGTGGTGTTGAACCGCGAGCTGCGGGGCGTGCCCAGCGTGGTCATGGACAACCCTTCGGGCATGCGGGCGGCGCTCGATCACCTCCAGGCCCTCGGGCACGAGTCGGTCACCTACGTGGCCGGACCCGAGGCGTCCTACGCCGACGGCGTCAGGTTCCGGACGCTGCGGGACCACGGCGCGGCCGTCGGGCTGCACACCCACCGGGTGGGGCCGTTCCTGCCCACCTTTGAGGGTGGGTTGAAGGCGGCCGAGCAACTCGCGGAGCGGCCGCCCACCGCGGTGATCGCCTACAACGACCTCGTGGCGGTCGGCGTCATCAACGGCCTGCGGCGCGCGGGCCTGAAGGTGCCCGAGCACGTCAGCGTCATCGGCTTCGACGACATCCTGATCGCGCGGTTGGTGACGCCGTCGCTCACGACGGTGTCCTCCCCCTCGCGCCAGATGGGCATCACCGCGGTCGGGAACGTCCTGGCCATGATCAAAGGCGCCAGGCCGGCGAACACCGAAGCCATGGTGATGCCCGTCCAGCTCAAGGTGCGAGAGTCGACGGGTCAGCGCAGGCGGAAGAGGGTCTCCCCCGCGTTGGGGACGATCATCGTGTCGGGGTCGTCCTCGTAGGCCTTGAGGTCGAAGTCCTCCACCGCGATGTAGCCGAGGTTGGCCTTGCGGACCTTCTCCTCCGGGATGCCGGTGACCAGGGTCACGTCGAGGCGGCACTTCTCGCCCTCGACGTCGTCGTAGGTGCCGGCCCCGCGCAGGTGGGTGGAGTGGGCCAGAACGCCCCAGTGCACGTCCTTGAACTTGTCCCACTGCTTCACGAAGTAGTCGCGGCAGTGGTACCCGACCTCGTAGATCTCCTGGTGGGTGAACGAGATCTCCTTGACGTGCGGGGCGTACAGGATGACCTCGCCGCCGTCGGCGACGACCGGCTCCAGCTTGTAGAAGCCCTTGGCGGCGGTCCAGATGTCCTCGTACTTCTCCGGGATGATCGACACGACGCGCTTGACGGGGGCGTCCAGGTAGCGGACATGGGTCTGCGCGGTGACCTGGGCGGCGGCGGCCCAGGCGGTCTCGGTGGTGCCGAACGCGGCGGCGTGCAGGTCGTGGGTGCCCGACTTGGCGACCACGCAGATCGCGAGCTTCTCGCTGGGGATCAGCGCGGCGGCCTCGTTGATCAGTGCGCGGACGGGCGTGATGCCCAGGGTGCCGATGATCTCGGCGCTGGTGATCAGCGCGCCGACCCAGTGGGTGAGGTCGATGATCTCCTGCCCGGCGATGCCCGGGAAGAAGTACTTGTTGCCGCCGGAGATGCCGACGACCTCGTGCGGGAAAACCGGCCCGATGACGAGCGCCACGTCGTGCTCGACGACGGCCCGGTTCAGTTCGACCCTGGCCGGCATCTTCAGCAGGTTGCCGGACAGTTCGTACACCCGCTCGGCCGGGATCGTGCCCAGATCGACGAAGGTCTCCGGGTGCCACCACTCGTGGTTCAGAACGGTCATCCCGGGGTAGGTGCCCTCGAGGCCGCCCTCGTTGTAGCCCAGGTGCTTCGCGATGGCCTCCTCCGACATCTCGGCGTGGGTGCCCAGCGCGATCAGTGCGGTGAGCTTGCTGACGCGCCCGTGCAGGGCCTCGTGGACGATGGCCAGCAACTCGGGCAGCGGGCTGGACCGGGTGCCGTCCGGAATCACCAGGCACACGCTCTTGCCGTCGAGATCGGCCGCTGCCAACTGTTCGAGGAGGAAGGCGCGGGTCTGTTCGTGCGTGAGGGTCACGTCGGGCCCCCCCACGATGGCGGCCTGGGCCGCGAGTTCGGCGACGATGTCGCTCTTGGTGTCCGTCATGGCCTCACATTAATCCTGATCGGCCGACCGTGGTCGATCCCTGGGCAACACACGGCAACGCGGCCCGGGCCCCTGCCCCGTCGACCAAGCTACCGGTATGTCACGACTTGACCTCAACCCCGACCGGATGCTCCCGGCGGATCCGACGCTGCGTCCCATCGCCCACGAGATCTACGAGTCCGTGCGCGACCTGCCCATCATCTCCCCCCACGGGCATGTGCCGCCGCAGTGGCTGGCCGACGACGTGCCGTTCGGCGACCCCACCTCGCTGCTGATCACGCCCGACCACTACGTCAACCGGATGCTGCACGCCGCCGGTGTCGCGCTGTCCGATCTCGGCGTGGGCGAGAAGGACTTCGGCCCCGAGCGCGCCCGCAACGCCTTCCGGATCCTCTGCTCCCACTGGAAGATCTACCGGGGCAGCCCCGTCAAGTTCTGGTTCGAGTCCGAACTCGCCGACATCTTCGGCATCAACATCGCCCCGTCGGCCGAGACCGCCGACGAGATCTACGACGCGATCGACGCGCAGTTGAAGACGCCCGAGTTCCTGCCGCGGGCGCTCTACGACCGCTTCAAGATCGAGTTCATCGCCACCACGGACGACCCGTGCGACAGCCTCGAGCACCACATCAAGCTCGCCAACGACCCGACCTGGAAGGGCAAGGTCGCGCCGACGTTCCGCCCCGACAAGTACCTCGAGGCGGCCCGGGCCGACTGGAACGAGCTCGTCGACACGCTCGGCGAGGTCAGCGGCATCGACACCGGCACCTACGCCGGCTGGGTCGCCGCGATGGAGAACCGGCGCGCCTTCTTCAAGGCCAACGGCGCCGTGTCGACCGACCACTCGCACCGCGACGTCCGCGCCGAGCAGGTCTCGGAGGCCGAGGCCGAGCGGCTGTACGCGAAGGGCCGCAAGGGTGAGATCACCGTGGAAGAGGCCGACACGCTGCGTCGCCACATGGTCTTCGAGCAGGCCCGTATGGCCGCCGACGACGGCCTGGTCATGACGATCCACCCGGCCGTGTTCCGCAACCACCACACGGGCAGCTTCGAGCGCTACGGCGCCGACGTCGGCGGCGACATCCCGATGGGCGTCGAGTACACCAACGCCACCCAGCCGATGCTGGCGGCGTTCGGCACCTCGCCGAACTTCCAGTGCATCTTCTTCACGATGGACGAGTCGACGTTCTCCCGCGAGCTGGCCCCGCTGGCCGGCTTCTACCCGTCGGTGTTCATCGGCGCCCCCTGGTGGTTCATCGACGCCCCCGAGGCGATGGCCCGCTTCCGCGCCGCCGTCGAGACCGCCGGCTTCACCCGCACCTCCGGCTTCATCGACGACACCCGCGCCTACCTGTCGATCCCGGCCCGCCACGACTTGGCCCGCCGCGTCGACTGCGGCTACCTGGCTCGCCTGGTCGGCGAGCACCGGCTCACCATGGACGAGGCGCTCGACACCGCCCACGATCTCGTCGTCACCAACCCGCGAAAGGCGTTCAAGCTGTGACCACCCGACTCTCCCGCGCCGTCGCCGGACGCCCCGCCGCCCCGGTCCGCATCGTCCACCTCGGCGTCGGCAACTTCTTCCGCGCCCACCAGGCGTGGTACACCGATCAGGCCCCGGACGCCGCCGACTGGGGCATCGCCGCCTTCACCGGCCGCTCCGCCGCCATGGCGGAGGCGCTGATGCCTCAGGACGGCCTGTACACGCTGATCACGCGCGGCCAGGACGGCGACTCCTTCGGCGTCATCTCGAGCCTGACCGCCGTGCACCCGGCCGCCGATCACGCGGCCTGGCTCGGCTACCTCAGCTCGCCGCAACTGGCGATCGTGACCTCGACCGTGACCGAGGCCGGCTACGTCCGCGGCGCCGACGGCGGCCTCGACCTGGCCAACCCGGGTGTCGTCGCCGACATCGCGGCCCTCAAGGCGGACGCCGCCGCTCCCGTCGGCACGTACCCCGGCAAGCTCGTCGCCGGCCTGCTGGCGCGCCGCGCGGCGAACGCCGGCAAGCTGACCGTCCTGCCCTGCGACAACCTGTCGGGCAACGGCGAGGTGGCCGAGCGCGTCATCAAGGACCTGGCGGCCGAGGTCGACCCCAGCCTGCAGGCCTGGATCGACGAGAACGTCGCCTTCGGCACCACGATGGTCGACCGGATCACCCCGGCCACCACCGACGACCATCGGGCCGCCGTCCTCGCCGCCACCGGCTTCGAGGACGCCTCGCCGGTTCCGACCGAGCCCTTCAGCGAGTGGGTCATCCAGTCCGAGTTCCCGGCCGGGCGTCCGGCCTGGGACGCCGCGGGCGCCCGCATCGTCGACGACGTGATCCCGTTCGAGAAGCGCAAGCTGGCACTGCTCAACGGCTCGCACTCGCTGATGGCCTACTCCGCCACCATGCTCGGCCACGAGACGGTCGCGGACGCCATCGGCGACGAGCGCGTGCTGGGCTGGGTCAACGAGTGGTGGGACGAGGCGTGCCGGCACATCCCGCTGCCCGCCGACGACCTGGCCGCCTACCGGCAGGCGCTGCTGGACCGCTACCACAACCCCAACATCCGTCACGCGCTCGCCCAGATCGCCGCCGACGGTTCGTTGAAGATCCCGGTCCGCATCGTCCCGACCTTCAAGGGCGAGCTGGCCGCCGGCCGGACGCCGACCGGTGCGGCCCGCGTGGTCGGCGCCTGGGTGCAGCACCTCCGCGGCCTCGGCGCCCCTGTCAAGGACGCCCACGGCGCCGAGATCGTCGCCCTCGGCGAGGGCACCCTCGAGGAGTCGGTCGCCAAGGTGCTCGGCTACCTGGACGCCGACCTCGCCGCGGACGCGCGGGCCAAGGCGCTGGTGCTGGACGCCGCCCAGGAGCTGGCGAAGCTCGCCAACTGATTCAACCGCCCACTCAACCCGCCGCGTCCGTGCGAGCCTGGCACCGTCTGCCCGGTTCGCACGGACGCGGCACATCACCGTCAATCTCACGAAAGGCAAGCTCATGAAGCTCCGCGAGGACGCCCGTTGGTCCCTCGTCGTTCCCACCTCGATGGGCGTCCGGATCACACCCGAGAACCGCGCGCCGGTCCACGTCGCCGACCGCTTCCTCCTCCAGGCCACCAGCGCCGAGACCAACGTCGCCAGCGTGGTGTCTCACCTGGGCGAGCCGACCCTCGTCCTCACCGCGTTCGTCAAGGGCTCCCCGATCTCGGCGCTCATCAAGGCCGACCTGCGCAAGCGGAACATGAGCTACGAGGGCCCCGAGATCGAGCAGGGCGACGCCTGGGGCTTCCGGCACCAGTTCAACATCGCCGACTCCGGCTTCGGCGGCCGCGCCCCGCGCGTCTGGAACGACCGGGCCGGTGAGGTCGGCCGCGAGCTCAGCGTCGACCAGTTCGACCTCGAGCGGCTGTTCGGCACCGAGGGCGTCAAGATCCTGCACCTGTCGGGCCTGATCGCGGCACTGTCGCCGTCGACGTCCAAGTTCTGCGTCGAGTTGGCCAAGGCCGCCCACAAGCACGGAACCGCAGTCGCCATGGACCTCAACTACCGCGCCACCTTCTGGAAGGGCCGCGAGGAGGAATTGTCCGCCGCGTTCGACGAGATCGCCAAGAACTGCGACATCCTCTACGGCAACGAGGAGGACTTCCAGCTCTGCCTCGGCATCGAGGGCCCGGAGGCGGGCGGCAAGTCGATCGACGAGAAGATCGACGACTTCAAGGCGATGATCGGCCGCATCAAGGAGGCCTACCCCAACGCGGCCTGGATCGGCACCTCGCTGCGCGAGGTCATCTCGGCCAATCACCACAAGTGGGGCATCCTGCTGTGGAACGAGGGCGAGTTCTACCTGGCGCCGCTGCGCGACATCGACGTGATGGACCGCATCGGCGGCGGCGACGGCTCCGTGGGCGGCGTCCTGTACGGCATCCTCAAGGGGTGGAACGTCGAGAAGTGCGCCCAGTTCGGGTGGGCGACCGGGGCCCTGGCCGCGACCTCGCTCTACGACTACGGCGCCCCCGCCGACGAGAAGCAGGTCTGGGACCTCTGGCAGGGCAACGCCCGCGTCCAACGCTGATAGCGTGCTGAACCGGAACCCCGGCCGCGCCTCGTGGGCGGTCGGGGTTCCGGCGTTGGTGCCGAAGGGAGGGCGTCCATGAACACCGTGCCGCAGCCGCACCCGTCCCGGATCACCCCGTTCGCCGGCCATCCGGTCGTGGCGGGGGTGTCGCCGGGACAGCCCGAGTTGGTGATCCTCACGGCCGCGTCCCTCGCCGAGGCGCTCGGGACGACCGTCTACTTCGCGTACGCCGACCCGGGCCGGATCGTCGAGCGCGAGTTCCCCGACGGTCGCGTGCAGCACGCCGACGTCGACCCCGACCTGGGCGACGACGAGGAGTGGCGCCTCCGCGAGGCCGAGTTGACCGCGGGCATCGCGCGGGTGCTCGCGGGGCGTCCGGTGAAATGGGAGTTCCGGTACCTGGCCGGACGCCCCGACCGCGCGCTCACCCACCTGGCCCGCGCGGTGGACGCCGCCGCGATCATCGTCGGGGGCCGCCGGCACGGCACGGCGGGCCGGTGGGCCGAGCTGCTGCAGGGGGCGGTCGGCGCCCACCTCGCCCACCACCAGCATCGGCCGGTGCTCATCGTGCCGACCGCCGTCGTCGACTGGAAGACGCCGCTGGAATGACCGGCACGCCCTCCGCGCCGGCACGCCGGCCGGCCTACCTGCGCCCGTCCCTGGTCGGGCTCGTCGTGCTGGGCGGGACGGCCGGCACCGCCGTGCGCGACCTGATCGAGAACACGTTCCGGACGCCGTCCGGCCAGTTCCCGTGGGCGACGTTCGCGATCAACGTGTCGGGGGCGCTTCTGCTGGGGGCGCTGGTGGAGGCGCTCGTGCTCGCGCCCCCGGGGCCGCGGCGGGCGCTCCAGCTCACCTTCGGCACCGGCCTGTTGGGCGGCTACACCACCTACAGCACGTTCGTGCTGGAGACCATCACGCTCGGCGGGGCGGCCGCGGCGTCCGCCCTGGAGTACGCGGCCGCCAGCCTCGCCGCCGGCTTCGTCGCGGCGCTGGCGGCGATGACCGGGGTGCGCGCCGGCGTCCGGGCCTGGGACCGGAGGGCCGCATGATCGCCCTGTGGGTGGCGTTGGCCGGCGGCCTGGGGGCCGGGGCGCGGTTCGTCGTGGACGGTCTGCTGACCGCCCGCACCCAGCGGACGCTGCCGACCGCGACGCTGACGATCAACGTGGTGGGCTCGTTCCTGCTCGGCGTGGTCGTCGGCTGGGTCGGGCGCGGGGGCCCGGACGCGGTGCGGGCGGTGGCGGGCGTGGGGTTCCTCGGCGGGTTCACCACGTTCAGCACGGCCAGCGTCGAGCTCGTCCGACTGGTGCGCGAGCGCCCGCGGGCGGCGGCGGTGCTGGGCACCGCCATGATCGTGCTCGCGTTGGCGGCGGCGGCCCTCGGCCTGGCGTTGGGCGGGCTGCTCGGCTGAGCCGGCGGCGTCCAGTCAGAGGATCCAGCCGTAGCGGGCGAGCTTCGCCACCAGGGAGCCCAGGTACGACACGACGAGCACCGTGACCAGCAGGGCCATGCGGCGGCGTCCGATGCGGTCGAGGGCCGGGCGGGTGGCCGGGTACAGCAGATGGACGAACAGCGCCCCCAGCACGCCGAATACCGAGACCGAGGCCAATGAGATGTAGCCGCCGACGTTGTAGGGGTGGCCGGAGTAGTTCCAGAAGTCGTTCCGCCCCAGGGTGACCACGAGCGCGAGCGCGCTGCCCAGTTCGACGACCCCGGTCACGAAGGCGCACAGCAGGAACACCAGGCCGTGGCCGAGCTTGAACCGCTCCTTGAGGGGGACGACGACGAGGATGATCGCCAAGGTGCCGAGGGCGTAGGGCTCCTGGAACTCGAAGAACTCGGCGAAGGTGCGCGGCCACCACCAGGCGCGATCGCCGGTGACGATGCCGAGCGACACCCGCAGGGCCAGTTCGAACCAGGTGCCGATCAGGCCGCCGATCCACATGTAGACGAACAGCACCTGCGCGAAGCGGCGGTCGCGCTGGGTGAGGATGCGCGGGCGGCGGCGGGATTCCTCCAGGCGCCGCGCGGGGCCGTCGGCTCGGTGCGCGGGGCCGTCGGTTCGGTGCGCGGGGCCGTCGTCCACGCTCGCCCCCCTTTCGATGCCGACCCTTCACCCTAACCCGGGCGCTCCGGCCGAGCCGTGGGCACGCCGGGACCGCCGCCGCCCACCCCCCGCACAGGGGCAGCACAGCGAGCGGACAGGCCGGGGCGGTTCACTCATCTCGAACATCGACGAATCGGAGGTCGTGGTGCACGACAAGAACCGCCTCAGGGTCGGTCGCCCCCTGTCCCGGCGGGCGTTGCTCGGGCTGGCGGCCGTGGCCGCCGTCGCCGGGGGCTGCTCCGCGAACCCGACGAGCGTGGCCCCTGCCGCAGAGGCGTCCGTGGGGGCATCCTCGGACGCGACGGGAACCGCGGGGGGCGCCACCGGCTACCTGGACGCCGGGGTGCTCCACACCCTCCGGCTGACGTTCGACACCGACGCGTTCGCGGCGATGGTGCAGCAGTACCTGGAGTCCGGCGACAAGGGTTGGCTCGAGGCCGATCTCGCCCTCGACGGGACGCCGCTGGCGCGCGTCGGCGTCCGGCTGAAGGGCAACTCCTCGCTGCGGAACGTGTCGGCGACGTCGGCGCCCGAGACCCTGCCCTGGCTGGTGCGGCTCGACAAGTTCGTGGCCGGTCAGCACCTCGACGGGCTGCGCGAGTTGATCGTGCGCTCGAACACCACCACGACCGCGCTGAACGAGGCGGTGGCACTCGACCTGCTGGCGGCGTCCGGGCTGGCGGCGCAGCGGGCCGCGCTGGCGCGGTTCAGCGTGAACGGGTCGGCGGAGGTGCTGCGGCTCACCGTCGAGAACCCCGCCCAGGAGTGGGTCGACCGCGTCTTCGCCACCGACGGGCTGCTGTACAAGGCCGAGGCCGACGGCGACTGGAGCTACCGCGGCGACGACCCGGCGTCCTACGCCGACATCTTCGACCAGGAGACCGGCGAGGACGACCTCACGCCGCTCATCGGGTTCCTCGACTTCGTCAACAACTCCTCGGACGCCGAGTTCACGGCCGGGCTGCCCGGCCGCCTCGACACGGACGCCTTCGCGCGCTACCTCGCGTTCGAGGAACTCGTGGACAACTTCGACGACATCGACGGCCCCGGCAACAACGCCTACCTGTGGTGGGCGCGGGCCACCGCCCGGATGACCGTGGTCGCCTGGGACCACAACCTCGCCTTCGGCGCCCGCCCCGGCGGCGGGGGCCAGGGAGGCGTCCCCGGGCAGGTGGGCGGGGTTCCCGGCCAGGGCGGGGTTCCCGACCAGGCCGCCGGCGGCGGCCGGCCCACGCGTCCGGAGGGGGCCCCCGACCCCGCGGCCCTGCCGGCGGGCCTGCAGCCGGGCGAGGGGATGCCGTCCCCGGCCGACGGGCAGGTCCCGGGGCGCGGGCAGGGCGGCGGACCCGGCGGGACGCGCGCCAACGCCCTGGTCACCCGGTTCCGGACGCTGGCCGGCGGGGACGCGGCGGTGACCGCCGCGAAGGCCGCGCTGACGGCGTCCCTCATCGAATCGGGCGCGGGCAAGCAGTCGCTCGACCGCTGGGCGACGCTGATCGGTTCGGCGGCCAGCGACCTGGTGGCGGCGGACGCGCTGGCGTCCGAGCGGTCGGCCATCGAGAGCTACGTGGCCTGACGCGCAACGCCGGACGGCCCCGCCTGGGGCGGGGCCGTCCGGGTCAGGGTGGGTCAGGGGCGTCCGATCAGAGCTTGGCCTGCCACTTGTCGGCCCAGACGAGGTCGTTGGGCACGCCCTTGAACTCGCTCTTGCCCTCGAGCTTGTCGAGCGTGGCGATCACGTTCTGGTCGTTGGGGTGGTAGGCGTTGACGTAGCACTTGACCATCGTCGCGTCGTGCAGGTGGGTGGTGAAGTTGTGGCTGACCATGAAGGTCGGCACCTCCCACACGTACCACGGGCACTCGTTGCTCATGGCCGTCTTCCACTGGATCCGGTAGTTGTTCTGGGCGCCGTAGCCGATGACCTCGGCGAGGATCAGGGCGGCGTCCACCTCCTCGCGGTACTTCAGCGTCGGGCCCTTGACGCGGGTGGTGCCGTCGTTGACGGTCACCTCGTAGCCGCGCGCGGTGAGCTCCTCGATGTACTTCTTCAGCATGCTCGCCTCGCCGCCGCCGGTGAGGCCGCCGACCTCGCCCGTCAGGTGGTAGATCCGGATGCGCCGGTGGTCCTTCGGGTTGAGCGGCAGCTGGTTGAGGGTGTTCTTGACCAGGGTGATGCCCTTGTCGGCGGCGTCCGCCCGCATCGCCAGGTGCTCCTCGCAGCCGACGACCGCGAGGTCCTCGGGCGTGCGCAGCAGCGTGCCGTTCGCCTTCGCCTCATGCAGGCGCAGCTTGGCCTTGAGCCCGAGGATGCGGCGGTTGGCGTCGTCGAGCCGCTCGCGCGTGATGATGCCCTTCTCGACGCCCGCCTTCATGAACCCGAAGTCCTCTTCGAGGTTGTTGAAGAACAGGAAGCAGTCGCAGCCGGCGGCGATGGCCAGCGGCACGTAGTCCTCGCGGCGCATGGCCGAGGTCATGCCGAGCATGTGCGAGGCGTCCGTGATGACCGCGCCGTTGAACCCCAGGTTGGTCTTCAGCAGGCCGTTGATCAGCTCGTCGGCGAGGGTCGCCGGCAGGATGTCCTTGTCCTCCAACGCCGGGTTGAGCTTCTTCTGGTAGTACGGCAGCGCGATGTGTCCGGCCATGACCATCTCGACACCGTTGGCGATGTGGGCGCGGTAGACCTCGCCGAAGCTGGCCTCCCACTCCTCGGGCGGAAGCTCGTTGACGCCGAGCACGAGGTGCTGGTCGCGCTCCTCGGTGCCGTCGCCGGGCCAGTGCTTGATGCAGGTGAGGATGTTCGACTCGCGCTGCCCCTCGACGAACGGGATCGTGTACTTGATGACGTCGGCGGCGTTGGTGCCGTAGGCGCGGGTGTTGACGATCGTGTTGCGCCAGTTGAAGAGGATGTCGACGCAGGGGTCGAAGTTCAGGTTCGCCCCGATGGCCCGCATCTCGCGGCCGGACACGTACCCGGCGTTGCGGGCGACCTCCACCGACCTGGACGCCTCGGTCTGCGCGCCGGACGCCACGTAGGTGCCGTCGCTCATGGCGCCGTTGCCGCCGGAGTCACAGTTCGCCGCGACCAGCAGCGGAATCTTGGACGCCGCCTGCAGCCGGTTGAGCAGCCCCTGCACCTTCTCGGCGGTGCCGCCGTGGTAGCGGGCCACGCCGATGTGGAACTTCTCGATGATCTCCTCGGCGGTGTAGGGGTTGCCGGAGAAGGAGTCGGTCCCGAAGAAGAACAGGTTGGTGAAGAGCTGGCCGACCTGCTCGTCCAGCGTCATCGAGGCGAGGGTCTCCTCGACCCACGCGATCTGGCCCTCGTCCAGGTTGTACGGGGCGGCCTTCAGGTCTACGAGTCGGGGCATGGTTTCCTCACTTCACCTTGGGCATGGTCACGGTCTTGTTGCCGGAGATGGTCTCCCACGGCACCTCGCTGGGGAGCATCGCGTTGAACTCCTCGATGAGGCCCTGCTGGTAGGCGCCGGCGAACGTGCCGTCGAGGAACTTCGGCAGCGCCTCGTCCTTGAACCGCGCCCAGGACTGCTTCTCGCGGCCCGGCAGGATCGGGTAGTAGGCGCAGCCGACCTTCGCGGCGGCGTCCCGGTCACCGGGGGCGTCCCCGATGAGCATGATCTTGTCGTCGTCGTACTTGCCCTTGGCGGCGTACTGGACGTGCTCGGCCTTGCTGCCCATCTCCTGGCCGGCGATCACCTTCATGTACTGGGCGATGCCGTGGGCGTTCCACTCGTACTCCAGCGCGTGCAGCGGGGTCGCCGACACCGTCATGCAGTCGACGTCGGCCTGCATGGCCTGCATCGCCTCGCGGACGCCCGGGAACGGGCCGCAGCCGTGCACCATGTCGGCGATCGCCGCGTTGACGGCGTCGCCCCACCGGATGGCGCGGGCGATCGTCTCCGACGGGTGGTCCTCGTAGTACTTCGCGATGCCCTTGTCGGAGAGCGGGTAGCCGGGCGCCTCGATGAACGCGGTGAGTTCGGGGTACTCGGGGATGGTCACGCCACGCTCGGCGACCTCGACACGGTCCCGCAGCAGGTCGAGCAGCTGCTTGAGCGCCAGCCAGCGGTTGAGGCCGCGGGTGATCGAGTGCAGGTTGACGAACAGGGCGGTCTCGCGCGCCAGCGTGGAGATGGGCTGGAGGTCCCAGTGCTTGATGTAGCAGGGGGTGAAGCACTCCTGGTGCTTGATGTCCATGGCGTCCATGGCGCAGCCGTCGGAGTCGATGCCCACGAAGAACTTCTTGGTCGGCACGAAATCGACGAGCACCTGGGCGGCGGCCGGGATCGACGGGACGGGGGCTTCGTTGCTCACAGGGTCTCCTACGACGTTGAACGGGATGCACCGATTCCACCGTGACGAGGTCGGTCCCCGCCACGGATTGCCGGTCATTGCCGCCCCCTCTCCCCACCGGACGCCCCGACGGCACCGGCCGCCCCGCACGAGGCGGGACGGCCGGGGCGGCGTCCGACTGGGACTCAGAGGTGGGTGTCGGGCAGGCCGCAGAACACGTCCGTGGACGGCGTCCCCTTGAACTCGCTCTTGCCCTCCAGCTTGTCGAGCACCGCGGCGACGGTGTGCGGCTGGCTGTCGTAGGCGTTGATGAACGTCTTGACCTGCGGCACGTCGGCCAGGTGGTACGGGCAGGCCAGCGACACGAAGACGGTCGGCACCTCGTGGACGTACCACGGGATGTCCGGGGTGCCCTTCGACGCCGGCCAGTACACCCGCTCGGTGGGCTGCATGAGGCCGCTGACCTGCGCCACCGAGATCACCAGGTCGTAGTTGTCGGTGATCGCCGAGACCGGGGCCTTGCCGGCGTAGGCGCCCTGGACGACCCGGGCGAACTCCTCGGCGGTCATCCGCTCCGACTTGTCGGTCAGCGACTCGTACAGGTCGACTTGGTAGCCACGCTCACGCATCAGGTCGGCGAGGATCTCGGCACCCTTCGGGCCCTTGCTGTGCGCCATGGGGTTCTTGGGGCCGGAGATCGGGATGATCCAGACGCGCTTGTGCTTCTCGGGCGAGATCGGCAGGACGCCGTGGTCGGTGTTCTTGACCAGGGTGACGGCCTTGTCGGAGATCTCGGCGGCGACGGCCTGGTACTCGGGCAGGGCGATGCGGGCCATCGCCTCGTCCTTGGGCGGCAGGATCGACGCCTTGTCGGTGACCTTGTGCAGGCCGATCTTGGCCTTCAGGCCGAGGGTGCGGGTCACGGCCTCGTCCAGGCGCTCGCGGGTGAGGCGTCCGTCTTGGAGGGCGGCCATCATCCAGGCGAAGTCCTCGTCGGGGTCGTTGAAGAACAGGAACAGGTCGCAGCCCGCCATGATCGCCATCGGCAGGATGTCGCGCCGCTTGGCGAAGCCGGTCATGCCCACCATGTGCGAGGCGTCCGTCACGACGACGCCGTTGAAGCCCAACTGGCCGCGCAGCAGGTCGGTGGTGATGGCCTTGGACAGCGTCGCCGGGGTGAACTCGTTGCTGCCGGGGTCGAGCTTCTTCTGGTAGCTGGGCAGCGCGATGTGGCCGGCCATGATGGACGGCAGGCCGGCGTCGATGAGACCCCGATAGACCTTGCCGAAGGTGGCGTCCCACTCCTCGCAGGAGTACCAGTTGGGGGCCGAGGACAGGTGCTGGTCGCGCTCGTCGATGCCGTCGCCGGGCCAGTGCTTGGCGGCGGGCATGATGTTCGACTCCATGATGCCGCGCATGTACTCCAGCGAGAGCTCGAGCGTCTGGTCGGGGTCGGCCGACCAGGTGCGCACGCTCACGATGGGGTTGCGCCAGTTTCGGTAGAGATCGACGATCGGCGCGAAGCTCCAGTTGCAGCCGATGGCGGCGGCCTCGATGCCCGAGATGCGGCCCAACTCGTAGGCGTACTTCTTGTCGTTGGCGGCGGCCACCTTGATCTCCCAGCCGACGTAGGTGCCGTCGGGAGCCGCGCCGTTACCGCCGGCCTCGGTGTTCGCGGCGATCAGGAGCGGGATCTTCGACTTGGTCTGCAGGATGTAGTTCTGCTCCCAGATCTCGGCCGCGGGGCCGGGCTGGTAGCGGACGGCGGCGATGTGGTAGCGCTGCACCATCTCGGTCAGGTAGTCCTCGGCGCGCGAGTTGCCCATGTTGACGAACAGTTGGCCGATCTTCTCCTCGTCGGTCATGCCGGCGAGGGTTTCCTCGACCCAGCGGACGCCCTCGGCGTCCAGATTGAACGGGGTGGCGGTCAGGTCGACCATGGGTGCTCCTTTGCGTGGCCGTGCGGCCGGGTGATCGGTTGGTCTGGCCTCCAGCAAACGCCATCGGCCGAGGGGACGGCGGGGGTTCCCACGAAGTTGCCAGGCTGGCCAGGCGTTCGGTGGTCGAAGGCCTGGTCGCGATACTTCATGAGGCCGTCCGCCTCTCCGATCAGCCCGAACGCCGGCCAGCCGAAGTCGCCGACCCCCACCAGGACCCCGTTCAGGTAGGTCCCTCTAAGGGACCCCACTCACACACCGAACGGCCGGCCGCGGCCATCCCCACGGCCAAACCCCTGAATCGCGCACACTCGATCACCACAACGACCGCGAAACCCACGCCGACGACGATCGAGTGCGCGTTTCTCAGGTAGCCATCGGCCGTCACCCTCGCCAGGCCGACAAAGAGGAGCCCGTCGGTGGCGACACCCTCGCTCTGCCCGAGGAAGCCCCCAACACTCTTTCCCGTCTGCGGGAACCGCCCCACCCCTGGAGCCCTCGGCGGGGCTCCGGACACCCGTCGGCGTCCGGCGTCCGATCAGTCGTGGCCCTTGAGCACCCGCTTGGCGACGGCCCTGCCCCGCGTGAGCGCCCACCGAGCGATCAGCACCGCCAGCACCGGTGCCTTGGTCCGCCAGCCCACCGACGAGCCGGCCACCTCCCGGACGCCGGCGCGCAACAGGTTGGCGCGCCGGGCCGCGACGTGGGGCCACCGCTTGCTCAGGCTGGCCGTCCGGTAGTACTTGCGGCACAGCACCCGCGGCACCCGCACGAAGTCACCCAGCAGCGCGAGGTGCAGCAGCCACGTCCAGTCGGCGGAGTACTCGCCGCTCGCGTTCGGGTGGATGCCGCCGACGCGCCGGTACGCCGCCGCCCGGAACACGCCCCGGTTCGGCACCCACCAGTTCTCCCGGCGAGCCGCCAACTCGAGCCCGCGCGCGACCGCCGACCCCGACAGCCCCGCGTACACCGCCAGATCCTCGGCGCCGCCCACCTCGGAGACCGTCATGTCGCTGAAGGCCAGCACGGCGTCCGGACGCCGCAGCAGCGCCCCGGTGAGTTCCTCGACGTAGGTGGGCTCGACCTCGTCGTCGTGGAACGCGAAAAACAGGTACTCTCCGCGCGCCCGCCCCATCAGGTCGTTGGTGTTCCGCAGCCAGCCCAGGTTGGCGTCCCGTTCGACGACCCGGACGCCGGCGCGCCCCTCCGCGAACCGTCGCACGACCGCGAGCGTGTCGTCGGTCGAAGCGTCGTCACCGATGAGGATCTCGAGGTTCGGCCAGGTCTGGGCGTCCAGGGACGCCAGCGTGCGCTCGATGAACGCCGCCCCGTTGTAGGTCGGGACGATGGCGGTGACCAGCGGGACGTCGGCCACCTCAGCCCCCCAGCAGGTCGTCGGCCAGCCGTCGGGCGACCCACGGTGTCGTGGAGTACTTGCCGGTGTCCACCGACACGTAGTCACCGACCCGGGTGACCCCGAAGCGGTCGCGCCGGTGCAGGTCGGACGCGAGTTCGCCGATCGTCCCGCGGCCCTCCGCGAACACGTGGCCGCCGGCGACGGTGACCGACTCGGCGGCGTCCAGAATCTGCCCAACCCACGGCAGGGCCGCACCGAGGCCCTGCCGGACGCCGGCGATGAACCGTTCGCGCGCCTCGCCGACGGGAGGCGGCGGCGCGGCGAGCAGCACGTCGTTGCCCTGGGCCACCAATCCGACCGGGTACCAGGACAGGTAGAAGTCGCGGTCGTTGTAGTTCTTCACGTCGCCGAACGGTCCGACGACGACGATGGCGCTGGGCAGGTCGAGCGGGGTCGCGGTGCGCACGAACAGGCAGTAGCGCAGGCGGTGGGTCCAGCCGGCGGGCGGCGTGAGGCCCGCGGTCAGGTCGATCGCGAGGCGTCCGCCCCACAGCGCATTGACGACGAGGTCGAACCGCTCGGCGAACCGCTCCCCCTCCGGAGGGACGCCCTCGCTCCCCTCGGCGTCCTGCTCGGCCCGGAGACCCTCGACCCGGACGCCGCCCCGCTCGTCGGGGCGGGCGGCGGTGATCGTGACGCCCGGCAGGAACGTCACCCGCCCCTCGGCGGCCACGGCGTCCGCGAGCCGGTCGGCGACCCAAGCGGTGTTCACCGAGCGCTCGGGCACGCGGAAGCCACCCACGATCCGGTCGGACGCCACGGCGTCCAGTTCGGCGCGGGTCAACGGCGTCGCGGCCGCGCGGGAGACGTCGACCAGGTAGCGGGCGGCGTCCGGGTGCTCGCGGATCAGCCCGCTCACGGCCGCGAACTGGGCGGCGAGCGCCTCGGGGGACGCCAGCGACTCGCGGTCGACGAGGTAGACGTCGTCGTGCCGGGTGGCCTGGGCGGCCACGTCGCAGGCCAGCAGGTCGGACAGGAGGTCGGCGAACACCAACCCGCCGGGCAGGATGTGCCGGGCGGTGGCCAGGGTGGCATCGAGGCCGTAGAGGTAGCCGAGGTGGATCTTGCCCTCGTTGAACCGGCTCGTCTCGGACAGCACGTGCTCGTTGCGGTCGATCAGGGTGACGTCGGCGCCGCGGCGGGCCAACTCAAGCGCGAGGCACGAGCCCATGATCCCGGCGCCCAGGATGCCGACGCGGGTCACGGGTTCGTCCCGGGGTCGGTGGCGTCGAGGCCCGGCAGGGCGGGCAGCGGGCAGTCGGTGACGTAGTCGTCGGGGTCGTAGGGGGTGTCGCACAGCACGGTCAGGACGCTGCCCTCGCCGAGGTAGGTCTGGCGCGCCCAGACCCCCGGCTCGACCAGCACGGCGCGGGCGTCGCGCGGCAGGTGCAGTCGGCGGTGGACGCCGTCGACCACCACGTCGAGCAGCACCTGACCGGCGGCGAGCATCATCAGTTGGCGGCCGCGGCGGTGGGCGTGCCCGCCGCGCACGGCCCCGGCCGCGCCGGTGACCACGAAAGCCCGGACCGCGGCGAAGTCGAGCCCGGCGAAATCGGCGCACACCAGGGAGCCGCGCGGGTCGTCGTGCCGGTCGGCACGCACCGTCCGGACCAGCAAGGTGGGGTCGGGCTCGGCGGCGGGTGGGGCGAGCGGGGTCGGGACGGCGGCGTCCGCGTCGGCCCCGGTGGGCGCCGGCGAGACGAGCAACTGCGTCGTTGCGGCCATGATCCTCCTTCGGGGGCTCAGGATAGCCGCGCTGCTGGGGCGACCGCTGGAGTCGGGGTTTCACGTGCAACGGCCGCAGCCTTGCCGCCCACGCCACGGCGGCGGAGACTGCTTGTCAACGAAGGAGGCTTCATGACCGCGATCCACGAGCCCGAGGTCGTCGCCCTCGAGCCGCAGCCCGCCGCCCTGCTGCGCGAGACCGTCCGCATGGACGCCCTGCCCGACTTCTTCGACCGCGCGTTCCACGCGGCCGCCCGGGTGGCCGGCGCCCAGGGCGTCCAGCTCGTCGGGCCGCCGGTCGGCGTCTACTTCGGCATGCCGTCGGAGACCGTCGAAGTCGGCGCCGGCTTCCCCACCGACCGCCCCGTCACCCCGGACGCCGGCGTGCAGCCCTTCACCCTGCCCGGCGGCCGCGCGGTCCAGGTGCTGCACGTGGGCACCTACGACGCCCTGCAGGAGACCTACGGACGCCTCATGGCCTGGGTCGGCGCCCAGCAGCTCACCCCCGGTCCGCTGATGTGGGAGGCCTACCTCAACGAGCCCGACCCGAACGCCCCGGAGGCGACCCGGACCCTGATCGTCTGGCCGCTGGCCTGATCGTCCCCGACCTCGGGGCAGGCCGCACGGCGGCGTCCGGGGTGAGAACTCGCGCTAGGTTCTCAGGCGACGAAGGAGGATTCGTGACCGGCAAGAACCCGGGCGAGGCGCGGCTGGCGGTGCTGATCGACGCGGACAACGCGCGGGCGCAGTACCTGGACCAACTGGTGGTGGAGCTCGCCAAGTACGGCCGCGCCAGCGTGCGCCGGGCCTACGGCGACTGGACGTCGAACCAACTGTCGGCGTGGAAGGCGCAGTTGCTGCAGCACTCGATCCAGCCGATGCAGCAGTTCAGCTACACCACCGGCAAGAACGCCACCGATTCGGCGTTGATCATCGACGCGATGGACCTGCTGCACGCCGGCAACCTGGACGGGTTCTGCATCGTGTCCAGCGACAGCGACTTCACCCGGCTGGCCGGGCGGATTCGCGAGCAGGGGCTGCGGGTCTACGGGTTCGGGGAGCGCAAGACGCCGCAGCCGTTCGTGGCGGCGTGCGACACGTTCGTCTACCTGGAGAACCTGGCCGGGGAGCAGGCGCCGAAGCCCGTGGCCGCGGCGCCGCAGCTGACCCGGGACGCCACCTTGGACCGGCTGCTCGCCGAGGCCGTCGAGGCGGCGTCCGACGACGACGGCTGGGCCCGGCTGAGCGGGGTGGGCAGCAACCTGTCGCGGCTGGCGTCCGACTTCGACCCGCGGACCTGGGGGTTCCGCAAGCTCAAGGACCTCTTCGACGCCCACCCGCTGTACGAACTCCGCTCCCGCCTGACCGGCGAAGGCAAGACGCCCCACGCGTACGTTCGGCACGTGTAGACCCTCCAAGTCGGACGCCGCGGGCGCGGCCTTCGCTGCGGCGCTGGGGTCGGCCGGACAGGGGTGTGGCCCCGGGTCGTCACCCGGGGCCACACCGTTCAGTTCGATCGGCTGCTACTTCTTGGGCTTGACACCGATCGTGTAGTCGCTCGCCAACTGGCCCAGGGTGTCCCACGTGTAGTAGGAGATGTCACCCTTCTTGACCGCCTGCCCGACCAGGTTCTGCGGCGAGTACTTGATCCCGATGTAGTAGACAGCGCCCGGGGTCGCACCGGTGACGTTGAACGTCACGTTGTACGGATTGGTGCCCGTGGCGGTCACTGTCACTCCGGCGGCCTTGGTGCAGTTCGACGTGTAGAGAATCGCCTGGCCAAGGTCTTGGATCAGCATCGGCTTCCAGTTCAGGGTGTTGGTCTGGGTGACCGTCGTCGTGAACGTGGGGCTCGGTGCGGTGATCGTGTTGTAGTAGAAGATGACCCCAGGAGACACCGCGGTGATCTTGTTGGCCTTCGCCTGGTAGGAGAAGTTGGGGTACATCGCGGGCCACGCGCTGGGTCCGGCCGCGTACTGCTCACACGTCGTCTGCGTGGGCAGCAGCGAACCGGTGCGGAGCGCGTTGGTGATGGTGCAGGTCACGTTCTGCGCGAGCGCCAGACTGACGGTGTCGCCGTCAACCTGTGTGCCACCCGTGCAGACCCAGCCACTGGCCTCGTAACCGGACGGGCCGGTCTCGGACAGATCGTAGGTGCCTGCGTTGACGGCGGACTCAACCATGCCCGCCCCCGACAGCGAGGTCGGACCGGTCGCCGTCAGTGTCCAGTCCGACGGGACCGCGGTCCCGACGCCCTTGGTGTCGACCACCTTGACGAGCTTCAAAGTCGGCGGTGTGTCGTTGTTGACAATGGTGCACGTCGCCGACTCGCCCAGCCCGAGGGTGATGTTCGCCCCGTCCTGGCTGCCGCCGACACAACTCCATGCACCCGCGGTGTAATCCGTGGGTCCCGACTCCGACAGCGCGTAGGTGCCGGCCTTGAAGGTGGCATCGCTGGCCACCTGCGGGCCGACCCCGGAGATCCCGGTCGGACCGGCCGCAGTCAGCGTCCACTCCGAAGCCGTCCTGGTACCACCGTTGTCGTTGACGACCTTCTTGATCAGGGTCAGCTTCGGCGCCACATCATCATTCGTGATCGTGCAGGTGATGTCGTCGCCCTCATCCAGGGTGACCTCGCCGGCCAGAGCCGCCGGGCACTTCGCGTCACCGGTGATGCCGATGAACGTGTAA
>JAAYTZ010000022.1 GCA_012517965.1 Propionibacterium sp.
CGCGTGGCCGATGCTCTCGAGGATCGCCTTGATGTTCGTCAGGCACTGCGCGGCCTGCTCCTTGGCGCCGCCGGCGACGAGCGCGCCGGTCGCGGGATCGATCGGGAGTTGCGCGGACAGGTTGTTGTAGTGCGAGAAGGCCACCGTCTGCGAAAACAGCAGGCTCTTCGGGGCAGTTTCGGTGTTTCTGGCGTTCGTTGCGTTGTAGCCACTCATAGAAACAAATTCCTCCGTTATTCTGGGGTCGTCTCGGCTGCGTTCTCGCAGTGTAGGTTCGCCTCCGCCGCGCGGGATTAGTACGGATAAAGAGCAGGATCCCCCGCACCGGATGGACGCGCTTCGGGACACCCCCGCGGATCAGCGGCCGATGGTGGGGCAGACCGCCCAGAGGCCGACCCGTCCCGCGCGGGCGACCCGCTCGGCCCGCTCGTACCCGGCGTAGCGGCGGGGCTCGGGTTCGGACGCCGGATACCAGGCCGCCGCCATACCCGTCTCGACGAGGACCAACCCCACGTCGCGGCCGTCGACGGTGGCATAGGCGAGCAGGCGACCGAAGCGGTCGGTCTCGTCGGCGTCCGGGTCGGTCGTCACACTGACCGTGCGGCCGGCGATCAGCCCTCGGAGCGCGGCGGCCGCCTGCTCGGCGCCGCACTCGGCCGGCTCGGTTGCGGAGGCCCGCTCCGGGGCGTCGATGCTCAGCAGCCGCACCCGGATCGTCCCCGCGGCGTCCACGCCCGCGAACGTGTCGCCGTCGGCGACCGACGTCACCCGAACCGTCCGCGCCGGCATCACCGACCCGGGCGGCAGCGGCGTTCCCGATCCGCCCGTGCAGCCCGCGAGGGTGAGGGCCAGGACGCCCCCGCAGAGGAACCGCTTCATGGCGGTCAGTCTGCCGCGGCGTGCCCGAACTCCGTGTCGGCCGCGGCGCGCACCCCAGGCCGCGCTGGCCGTCACACCAGTGCGGGCAGCGGCCAGGTCTCGCCGGTGCCGCTGTCGACGAGCGCCGCCCGGACGACGGCGAGGCTGAGCGGGAGAGCGTCGCTGACGGTGGTCGCGACCACACCGAGCCGCTCGGCGCACCCGCCGGTGGCCAGCGACACGTGCGGCACCCAGCGCCCCGGCCGGTAGTGGTGGTGCAGGTCCGCTCCGGTGGCGGCGACGGCGTCCGCGGCTGCCCGCTGCATGGCCGCCAGGTCGGGCCCGGTGCCGGCCGCCAGCGCCGCGCGGCCCCGCGGGAAGCAGACCGTGCCCTGGAACCACAGCCGCGAGGGTTCAGCGGGGGGCAGCGCCGTGACAGCGTCCATCAGGCGGTCGAGGTCCCAGGTGCGCACGACCGCCAGCGACAGGTGCGGGTGGTGCCGCCCGTGCGTGTGGGTCAGCGGCGAGCGGATGCCGCGGGCCTCCAGTCGACCCCACAGCCGCCGGATCAGTCGCTCGCCCTCCCCGTCGAACAGCAGGCACAGCGCCATGGACATGCCGCCATCATGCCGCCGCGGCCGGGCGGGCGCCGCCCGCCCTCACCCCGAAGCCGGACGCCGCGGCAGCCGGAGATAGTGCTGTCGGTCCTGCTCGGGGAATCTCTCGATGGCGTACCGCAGCATCGTCCGGGGCATCTCGGGCGCCCAACGATCGAGGAAGGCGCGCTGGGCGGCGGCGTCCACCTTGCCCACGTCGCGCACCACCCAGCCGACGGCCTTGTGGATCAGATCGTGCCGGTCGTGCAGCAGGATCCGGGCGGTCCGCAGCGAGGGCCCTGAGTCGCCTGCCCTGAGCGGCGCAAACGTCGCGATCGCGGCGGCGCGCCGTTGCCAGAGCGAACCCGTCGACGCCAGCGTGCGCCACAGCTCCTCCTCGCCCCCGGCGCCCAGCACCTGGGCGGCGCTCACGTCGACCAGATCCCAGTTGTTGATCGCGCCGCGCTCCAGCGCGGCCAGGTAGCGGGCGAGCACCTCGGCGCGCGCGGCGGTGTCCGCTGCCCGGAACCGGTTCGCCAGCAGGATCGCGCCCACGAGCCGGTGCTCGTGGAAGGGGCTGTCGAGCAGCACGTCGACCTGGTCGAGGGGCAGGTTCTTGTAGGTCCGGGTAACGGCCCGCACGTCGGTCAGGCGACACCCCAGGAAGCGATCGCCTTCGCCGTACTCGCCCGGCCCGGTCTTGAAGAAGCGGGTGTTGTGCACAGCCCGTTCAGGGTCGGCGTGGGCGCCCAGCGCATCCATCACCTCGGAGGCCGTGCCCGGCGGCCCCGCCTGCGCGCCCCTCCGGGCCGCCGCCTTTCGTGCCATTGGGGGCCTCCTCCCCGGCTCACGCTACGCCGCGTCGGCCGCCACGTTGAGGGCGGTCGAGGGAGCGGACGTGGATCATCCCCGAACGGTGTGCGGTTCGGGCCGATTTGAACGTGCCTAATTCACACCGTTCGTGGTTGGTGCATGGCCGGCCCGTTCCTCGGCCACGCGCACTGCGCGGACTGGGACGCCGCGTCGGTCCCTCTGGGAAACGGCGCGGTCCGGGGCAACAATGAGGCATGGGCAACGTGCAACCGCTGGACGCCGCGACGCTCCGCACGCCGTGCACCCTCGAGGGGGTCGAGTTCACCACGACGGCCGACCTGCCGGGGCTGCCGGGGGAGGCGCAGATCCCGGGCCAGGAGCGGGCCCAGGAGGCCGTCGAGTTCGGCGTGGGCCTGCGGAAGCCGGGCTACAACGTCTTCGTGCTGGGCCCGCCCGGCGTCGGGAAGCACGCCCTCGTCCGCGATCTGGTGACCGCGCGGGCGTGTGCCGAGCAGCCGCCGGACGACTGGGTCTACGTCCAGAACTTCGCCCAGCCCCACCGTCCCAACGCCCTGCGCCTCCCGCACGGCACGGGCGCGGGGTTCCGCTCGGAGGTGCGCCAGTTCCGCGAGGAGGCGCGGGCCTCCATCCCCGCGCTCTTCGAGAGCGAGGAATACCGCAACCGGGCCGAGCAGATCGACGCCGAGGTCTCCGCGCAGCAGCACGAGGCGTTCCAGACCCTCGGCAAGGAAGCCGCGGCGCAGAACATCGCGCTGGTGCAGACCCCCATGGGGTTCTCGATGGCGCCCACCGTCGACGGCGAGGTGATGACGCCCGACCAGTTCGGCAAGCTGGCCGACGACGAGAAGGCGCGCATCGAGGCGACGATGAAGGGGCTGCAGGAGCGGCTGCAGAAGGTGATCCGGCACGTTCAGCAACTGCAGAAGGAGAAGCGCAGCCGCATCAAGGACCTGGGTCGGGAGATGTGCCAGGCCACGGTGGGCGCGCTGGTCGACGACCTGCGCCGCGACTGCGCCGCCCTCCCCGAGGTGCTGGAGTGGCTCGACGCCCTGCAGGCCGACGTCCTCGAGAACCTCGACCAATTCCGCCGCCCGCCGGACGCCGAACCCAATCCGCTCGGGCTCGGCGGTGACGCGACCTTCTTCACCCGCTACGACGTCAACGTGGTCATCGGGGAGCCCGACGACTGCCCCGGGGCACCGGTGGTGTTCGAGGACAACCCCAGCTACGCCAACCTGCTGGGCCGGGTCGAGTACGTGGCCCGGCTCGGCACCCTGGTGACCGACTTCAACCAGATCAAGCCCGGCGCCCTGCACCGCGCCAACGGCGGCTACCTGTTGCTGGACGCTCAGCGGCTGTTCTCCCAGCCCTACGCCTGGGACGGGCTGAAGCGCGCGCTGCGCACCCGGGAGATCCGCACCGAGTCCCTCGCCCAGGCGTACAGCCTCATCAGCACGGCCGCCCTCGAGCCGGAGCCGATCCCCCTCGACGTCAAGGTCTTCCTGTTCGGCGATCGGCTGCTCTACTTCCTGCTGGTCGCCTACGACGCCGACTTCGGCGAGTTGTTCCGAGTCCCCGCCGACTTCGAGGACGAGGTCGACCGGACGCCGGAGCACGAGGCCCTCTACGCCCAGCTCATCGCCGGCCTCGCCCGTCGCGAGGACTGGCTGCCGCTCGACCGGGCGGCCGTCGCCCGGGTGATCGAGGAGGCCGCGCGCTGGGCCGGCAACGCGGAGCGGGTGTCGGCGCGGCTGGAGGACCTGATCGACCTGACCCGCGAGGCCGACCACCGCGCCCGCGGCGAAGGAGCGGCCGTCATCGGCCAGGGGCATGTCCAGGCCGCCATCGACGCGCGGCGCCGCCGGTCGGGACGCATCCGCGAGCGCATCCAGGACGCGATCCGCCGCGGCGACCTCCACATCGACACCGCCGGTGGCGTCGTCGGGCAGGTCAACGGCCTGTCGGTCAGCCTGTCGGCCGATCAGGCGTTCGCGTTCCCGACCCGCATCACCGCCAACACGCGTATGGGCGACGGCGGCATCGTCGACATCCAGCGGGAGGTGGCCCTGTCGGGTCCCATCCACTCCAAGGGGGTGCTGATCCTGTCGTCGCTGCTCGCCACGCGCTACTCGCCCGAACGGCCGCCGTCGCTGTCGGCGACGCTGGTGTTCGAACAGACCTACGGCGCGGTCGACGGCGACAGCGCCTCGGTGGCCGAGCTGTGCGCGCTGCTGTCGTCGCTGGGTGGCTTCCCGCTCAACCAGGGGCTCGCGGTCACCGGGGCCGTCGACCAGCACGGGCGGGTGCTGCCGATCGGGGCGGTCAACGAGAAGATCGATGGCTTCTTCGACGTGTGCGCCGCCCGAGGGCTGACGGGCGAGCAGGGGGTCGTCATCCCGCGCACCAACGTGCCGCACCTCATGCTGCGCACCGACGTCGTGGACGCCGTTGCCGCCGGCCGGTTCCGGGTCTACGCCGTGGCGACGCTCGACGAGGCGCTCGGCGTCCTGTCGGGACTCGAGCCCGGCACCCCGGACGCCGAGGGCCGCTATCCCGAGGGGAGCGCGAACGCGCGCGTCGCGGCCCGGCTGGAGGACCTGTCGACCAAGCGCCTCGGCTACCTGCGCCGCGCAGCGAACCTGGAGCGGGACGGGGAGGCGACCGCCCCGGGTGGAGAGCCGGCCGGGCAACCGGTGCCGCCCAGTCCCGGGCCCCCGCCGGAGCCGATCGCCCCGCCCACCCCGCCGCCGGAGGCCCGGCCATGAGCAGGACGACCCTCCGCGTGGTGTTGACGCCGTGCGCGGCGCTCGACGTCGGGCGCCTCCTCGCCGAGGCCGCGGCACTGGCCCGGGCCCTGGACGCCGAACTGGCCGCCCTGGTCGTGGAGGAGGCCGACCTGTTGAGCTGCGTCGAACTCCCCTTCACGATGGAGGTCGGGCTCGTGTCGGGTGCGGTGCGTCCCGCGGACCCCGAGGCGACCCGCCGGCTGCTGACGCGCCGGGCCGAACAGGTGCGCGTGCTGGTCGCCCAGACGGCGGCCGGCCTGGGGCTGTCGTGGTCGTTCGAGGTCGCCCGCGGTGACCTGCTGCGGGAGGCGCTGTCGGCCGCGGTGGCCGCCCCGGTCGTGCTCGCACCGCCCCCGAGCCCCGCCCAGCAGGCGGTCGGGAGGCAGCCGGCTCCGCCCGCGGGCGGCCTGGTCGCGGTCCTCGCCGCGCCCCGGGCCGCCGACGCGAGCGAGCCCGGCGAGTCGGCCGAGCCAGGGCAGCCCGGCGACGGGGCCTGGGCGACCGCCGTCCGCCTCGCCGGAGGCAGGGCCGACCTCGTCGTCCGCCTCCGGCCGGAGGACCTGGCCCGGGGGCCGGCGCCGCGGGCGCTCGTGGTCTCGCTGGCGTCCCTGCGAGACCGTCCCGGTGAGTTGGAGGGGGTGTTGGCGGCGGCCCAGTGCCCGGTGGTGCTGGTCCGCTGACGGACTCCCGTCGAGGCTGAACCGCGGCTGGCCGCCCGGAATAGGCTGACCGGTAGCGACGGTAGGATGGTTGAGATTTCAACCAGAGGGGTGGTCATGAGCCCGATCGTCCAGACGTTCTCCATCGCCGCGGCCCAGTGGCCGACGGCAGACCCGTTCCTGTTCTGCGCCCACCACCTGGACGCCTACCCGGCCTCGACCGCCGACACGCTGGGCCCCGACCCGGCCGAACTCGCCGGCCGCGACCTCGGCATGGACTTCAGGGGCCGGGACGGCTGGAACATGTATCACGGCCAGGTCGTGCCCGGCTTCCCGCAGCACCCCCACCGCGGCCTCGAGACCGTCACCGTGGTCGAGGAGGGCATCGTCGACCACACCGACTCCGAGGGCGCGGTCGCGCGCTACGGGCGCGGCGACACCCAGTGGCTCACAGCCGGCGGCGGAGTCGCGCACGCCGAGATGTTCCCGCTGCTCGACCCCGCCGGCCCCAACCCGCTGCATCTGTTCCAGATCTGGCTCAACCTCGCCCCCGAGGACAAGATGACCCCCGCGAACTTCCAGATGTTCTGGGCCGATGAGACGCCCGTCGTCGAGCGCACGGACGCCGCCGGGCGCCGCGCCCGCGTCAAGGTCGTCGCCGGCGCCTTCGACGGCGTGCAGCCGCTGGCGCCGCCGCCCGCTTCCTGGGCCGCCCGCCCGGACGCCGACGTCGCGATCTGGCACGCCACCCTGGACGCCGACGCGCACCTGCTGCTCCCCCCGGCTGCGGCCGGCTCGACCCGCGTGCTCTACGCCTACGACGGTCCGCTCACCCTCGCGGGGACCACCGTCGAGGTGCAGGGCGTGGTCGTCGAGGCGACCGCCGAACTCGAGGTGGCCGCCGGCCCCCGGGGCGCCCGGTTCCTCGTGCTGCAGGGTCGCCCGATCGGAGCGCCCGTGGTGCAGCAGGGGCCCTTCGTCGCCAACACGCGCGCCGAACTGGCGCAGGCGTTCAGCGACTACCGGGCGGGCCGCTTCGGCACCTGGCCGCACGCCACCGACGACCCGGTGCAGCGGCGGGAGCAGGGCCGGTTCGCCCGCTACCCCGACGGCCGGATCAGCCGGCCGGGGGAGTAGGCCTCAGAACCGCACCTCGAGCAGGACGCCGGCGTCGCCGCCGTCTCGGACCGTGACGGGATGTTGCTCGTCCTCGGCCGGGCCGACGGTGGCGCCCGGCATCAGCTGGTAGCCGCTCGCGAGGAGTTGGCCCGCCAGGCCGTGCAGCAGCTGATAGACCTCGGACGCCGGCCGCACGCTGTCCTCGACGAGGAGGTCGGCGTGCCCGAAGCTCGCCAGGCCGAGCGTGCAGCCGCCCACGCGGTCGTCCTCGCCGCGGGCCAGCCAGGTCGAGATCCAGGCGTCGGTCGGCAGTTGGCCGTGCTCGAGGCTCTCCCGGATGAGCTGGACGTACGGTGCGGCCGGGAAGGTGATGCCGGCGTTGCCGTAGTAGAAGCCCAGGGCGCCCGGCAGCTCCAGCAGCAAGGCGGCGACCGTCGACAAGGTGACGGCCTCGGCCAGCAGCAGGTCGTGATCCGGCTCCTGCCCCTCCGCGCGGAGCGTGGTGACGACCACGTGGCTTCGGTGCCCGGCCACGGGAGCGGGATCGGACCACCACACCGGGTGGCAGGCGTTCAAGGCCACCTCGTCCGGGACGGGGGCGCCGACCGGGGCCACGAGCACCTGCGTGGCCGCGGCGTCCAGCACGAGGGCCGGCAGCGTCTCGGAACCGACCGGCACCTCGGTGGCGGTGATCGCGTCGCCGAACTCCTCCTCGAGGGCCGCGCGGGCGGCGTCCAGGGTGGGGGAACTGTCGGCGAACAGGGCGAACCCGGCGAACTGGGGCGCGGGCGTGGGGTGACGGAACTGGGTCACAGGCCCAGCTCCCGGCGCAGCCGGTCCACATGTCCGGTGGCCTTGACCCCGTACTGGGCGAGGGCGATCGTCCCGGCACCGGCGGCGTCCACGTCGATGACGAACGTCGAGCGGATCACGCCCTCGATCTCCTTGCCGTAGAGCTTCTTGAGCCCGTAGGCGCCGTAGGCGCGCAGGACGTCCTTGTCGGCGTCCGACAGCAGCCGGACGGCCAGGTCGTGCTTGGTGCGGAAGCGGGCGAGCTTCGCGGGGGCGTCCGGGCTGATCCCGAGCACCGTGAGCCCCGCGGCGTCGAACTGCTCGCGGGCGGCGGTGAAGTCGACGGCCTGGGTGGTGCACCCCGGGGTGAGCGCGGCCGGGTAGAAGTAGACGACGACGCGGCGGCCGGCGAAGTCGGCCAGGCTGACCGGAACGCCGTCGGCGTCGGGGAGCGTGAAAGCCGGGGCGGGGTCGCCCACCTGGAGCTTGGACATAGCGGTAACCATACTGGGCGGGGTGCGACTAGGGTTGTCGGCACAGGCTCTAGAGGGAAGGACGCCAGGTGGCCACTCGAACCAGGTCCGACATCGAGGCCGACATCGCCGCAGCGCGCGCCCGGCTCGCCGGCAACGTCGAGGATCTGATCACGGCGGTGCACCCGCAGGCGGTCAAGACCCGGGCGATCAACGACGCCAAGGACTTCGCGGCCCAGGAGCTCAACACCGCGCGATCGCAGTTCGTGGACGACTTCGGCAACTACAAGTGGGATCGCATCGCCTACCTCGCCGCCGCGGTCCTGGGGACGGTCGCTCTCGTCGCGGTCCTCAGGTCCGTCGTCCGGCGGTGAGCGAGGACGTCTCCGGGTCGCTCCCGATCCGGATGCTGCACGACCGCGTGCTGGTGACGTCGGAGGATGAGGGGGAGCGTCGGTCCGGGGGCGGCATCCTGATCCCCGCGACGGTTCACCTGGGCCGCCGACTCGCCTGGGCGCGTGTCGCCGCGGTGGGCGGGGGGGTGCGGTCGGTCAAGCCGGACGACCGGGTGCTCTACGACCCCCACGACAAGGCGGAGGTCGAGTTGTCGTCGCGCACGTACGTGCTGTTGCGCGAGCGGGACATCCATGCCGTGGCCGCCGAGCGGCTCTCCGACGGACACACCGGGCTCTACCTCTGACGCGCTCCGACGGCGCGGCGGCGTCCTGAGCGAAGGACGAGGGTGGCGGCCCGGACAACCAGCCCGGCCGGGACAATCGACAAGGCCCCTCGCGTCTGCGAAGGGCCTTGTGCTGTGGTACACCGCCAGGGACTCGAACCCTGAACCCGCTGATTAAGAGTCAGCTGCTCTGCCAGTTGAGCTAGCGGTGCGCGCCTGAAAGAGAGTAGTCCATGCCCGCCCCAAACGCGAAATCGGACGCCCTCCGCCCGGCTCGGCTCAGCCGCGGACGAAGGCGATCCGTTCCGCCCGCAGCCCGTCGTGCTCGGCCTGCGGGCCGGGCAGGGGTTCGAGTTCGCGGCCCAGGGCCAGCGTCAGCAGGTGGTCGGCGAGTTCGGGGTTGCGGGCCAGCACCGGTCCGTGCGGGTAGGTGCCGACGACCCGGCCCTGCACCGCCCCCTCGGTGCCGTCGCCGCAGTTGCCAACGCCGACCTCGACGCGCGCCAGCGGCGCCGCGCCGGGACCGAGCGTGGTGTAGCCGCCGTGGTTCTCGAACCCGGTGATCAGCGAGGAGGTGCCGTCGGGCTTGGTCCAGCGGGTGAGGATCTCGCCAACGGCGCGGGTCGGGCCGCGCCGGGTGGTCACGTCGAGCAAGCCCAGCCCCTCGCGCACCTCGTCGTTCTCGCCGATCGTGAACGTGTGCCCGCAGATCTGGTAGCCGGCGCACACGGCGAACAGCACCGCGCCGTGGTCGAGCGCCGTGAACAGCCCGCCGTCGCGGCGCAGCTCGCGCACCGCGGTCGTCTGGGCGTTGTCCTCGCCACCCCCCAGGAGGTACACGGCGCCGTCGGCCGGGAGCGGTTGTCCGGGCTCCACGGTCACGACCTCGGCGTCGATGCCCCGCCACGCGAGGCGCTTGTGCAGCACCTTGGCGTTGCCCTGATCGCCGTAGATGCCCAGCAGGCTCTGGTAGACGAGGACGATCTTCACGGTCGCGGTCATCGCAGGCCCGCCTTCTTGAGCAGCTTCTGGAACGGGGTGTAGGTGGCGATGACGTCCACCGGGTCTGCCTGCCCGGCCACCCGTGCCAGGGCCTCGAAGATGTCGACGACGACCTCGTGCTCGACCTCGGCGTACGTCAGCCGGACGGCCAGGTCGTAGGCGCGAGGGCCGGAGGCGATGACGTGGCGTCCACGCAGTTGTTCGAAGTCGACGTCCCACAGCCAGGAGACGTCCTTGCCGTCGGCGGCCACCGAGTCGATCATCAGCACGCACGGGTCGGTGGTCAGCAGCGGCAGCGACTCGGCCCACCCGGCGGGGTTCTTCGACAGGATCAGCCTGGCGCGCACGTCGCCGAACGTGGCGACCGAGAACCGCCCCGCCGGCGCCTTGACCGTGCGGAACCCGATCAGCGCGGTGTCGGCGTCCACGCCCATCTCGGCGGCGGCGGCCAGCGCCATGGCCGCGTTGCTGAGGTTGAAGGCGCCCGGCACGTTGAGGTGGGGGTCGACGAGGCGTCCGTCGGGCAGTTGGATCGAGGTGCCCCGCACGGCGTAGTCGGCGGGGTGCTGGGTGAGCTCGCAGCCGGGGCAGTCCCAGGCCCCCGGGACGCCGTCGTGCGGTTCGGTGCGGGTCAGCAGGGAGCCGCAGTTCGGGCACAGGGCGGCGTCGGCACTCCACTGGGACGCCGTGTCGACCCACACGACCCGGCGCGCCTTCTCGGCGGCCCAGGTCACCAGCGGGTCGTTGGCGTTGGCGATGACGACGGGGCCGTCGGCGCCGGCGCGCTCCAGGGCCGTCCGCCAGTCGCGGCCCAGGAACTTGATCTCGAAGTTGCGGTCGAGTTGGTCCCGGCTGAAGTTGAGCAGCACGAGCACCTCCGGCCGGCCGTGGGCGACCAGGTCGGCGACGACGCGCTCGTCGGTCTCGAGCACGGCGAGGTCGGACTTGCGGGCCTTGGCCAGCGCGGACGCGATGCCGTAGTGCAGATTGGCGCCGTCGGCGTTGTGGACGAGCCGGTGGGCGTCCCGGCCGAGGGCCTCGCGCAGCGCGGCCGCCACGAGGTGGGTCGACGTGGTCTTGCCGTTGGTGCCGCTGACGGCGACGATGCGGCGGCCCTGGACCAGCTCCCGGAACGCGGCGGGGTCGAGGCGGGTCAGCACCTGCCCGCGGATCGACGCCCCCGACCCCTTGCCGAGCAGCCGGGACGCCAGCGCGGCGGCGTCGCCGGCAACCGTTGCCACGCGGAGCCGGAGCCGGCGGGCGAGCGGGAGGGGACTCGGGGTGGCCTGGCGGTTCAGCAGTTCGGACGGCACCCGCCCATTGTGCCTTGTCCCGGGCGGGCGCCGTCACCCCCCGTGCGAGAGGTTCCCCCAGGGGGCATCCCTACCCCGGGGCAGCGGGGCCCCTTGTTGGGCCGTGGGCCGCTGCCTACCGTCCGACCTAGGTCCGGCCTGAGGGGGGCAGGACCCGGACTGCATCGTTCTCCATCTCAGAGGGGAGGCGCGGCATGTCTGTCGCAACCGCGAGAAAAAGAAGTCGTGGCGGCTTCGGCCGGGCCGTGCTGGCCCTCGTCCTGCTGTTCACCGGCCTGGCCGGGGCGATCCCAGCCGGAGCAGATCCGGTCAGCCCACTGACCGTCACGCAATCCGCGAACCCGAGCCCCGTGGCGTCCGGCAGCGAACTCACCTACACCATCGACATCGTCAACACCGCCGGCTCGAAGGTCACCAACGTCGTCCTCACCGACCAGGTGGCCGGCGTCGGCGGCATCGGCACGCCGCCCCAACTCGTGCTGACCAGCAGCCGGGGCAGTTGCACCCAGACGGCCCTCAAGGTCAGTTGCGCCATCGGGACGATCCCCGGCGGCGGCTCGGCCACCGTCACGATCCGTGGCCTCGTCACCGCCGCCGACGGAACCACCCTCAACAACACCGCGTCGGTGACGGGGACCAGGTCCGCGCAGAACTTCACCACCGCCTCCACGATCTCGACGCTGGTCGAGAACGGCGGCGGTGGGGGAGACCCGTTGCCCGACCTCAGCGTCAGCAAGACCGGGCCGTCGAGCGTCGTGGCCGAGGCGCCCCTGACCTACGTGCTGACCGTCAACAACAGCGGCTCGGCGCCGGCCAGCGACATCCGCGTGGTCGACACCCTGCCGGCCGGCGTCGGCTTCGTCTCGGCGGACACCACCAGCCTGTTCGTCTGCACGACGGCTGGCACGCCCGTCACCGTCACGTGCGACGGCGGCCGGGTCAACGCGGGCGCCAACGGCACCATCACGCTGCACGTCACGGCGCCGACCGCCATCGGGAGCATCGCGAACACCGCGGTGGTCGACCCCGAGGACGCCATCGCCGAGAGCAACGAGCTCAACAACAACTCGGCGACGGTGAGCACGACGGTCACGTCGGCGCCGGCGCCGCAGGGGCTCACGATCACCAACGTGGACGCCCCCGATCCGGTCGTCCCCGGCGCCACCCTGAAGTACACGATCGTCGTCACGAACATCTCCAGCACCCGCGCCGACGACGTCGTGACCGTCGACGGCACCCAGGGCCTCGAAGCGGCGAGCATCACCGCCAGTCAGGTCGTCGTCAACGGGACCGTGGGGAACAGCGGCGGGTGCGTCGTGACGGCGCCGCAGGTCAAGTGCTCGTTGCGGTCGCTGAACCCAGGGGGCACCCAGACCATCACGATCCAGGGCCAGGTGACGTTGCCGGCCGGGTCGAAGATCCTCAACACCGCCACCGCGACGGCCAACGTCAAGAACGTGGGCGTCAAGGCCACCGCGACCGCCCAGACCGTGGTGAAGCCGGCCGTCGACCTGACGATCACCAAGGCCGACTCGCCCGACCCGGTGTGTGCACGGTCGTGGCCCAGCGGCGCCACGCACCTGGGGTCCACGCCCGCGGGGCTGACGCCGGCGTCCGGCGCGGTGCCCACACTCCTGGCCCCGTCGGGCTGCCTCGGCGGCCTGACGTACACCCTCGTCGTCGGCAACAGCGGCATGCAGGACGCCTCCGGCGTGGTCGTGCGGGATCCCCTGGCGTCCGGCCTGATCCTCGACAGTTACTCGACCACCGGCGGGTTCACCTGCGCGGTGGACGCCGGGAACGTCGTGACCTGCTCCGGCGGCACGGTGCCGGCGGAGTCCACCCGGGAGATCAAGCTGCTGCTCGTGGCCCCCGCCAAGGTCGGGACGATCGGCAACACCGTGACCGTCGACCCCGGCAACGCGCTCTACGAAGCCGACGAGACCAACAACACCGCCACCCAATCGACGACCGTGTCCACCGGGGTCGACCTCGTGATCCGCAAGGACGACAGCCCGGTCGATCCGCCCGGGGTGGCTGACGTGACGGCCGGGTTCGACCCGATCGCCTCCAGCGGAACGCAGACGTACACCCTCACCGTCGACAACGTCGGGACGCAGGACGTGCCCGGCGGGATCCGGGTCGTCGACACCCTCCCGGCCGGCACCCGGTTCCTGTCCGTCACCTCCGACACCGGCCACGGCTTCACCTGCTCGCACGACGGGGCCGCCACCGGCGGCGTCGTGACCTGCGTGGGCGGACGCCTGCTCGGCACCGAGAGCGAGTTCTACGATCCGGCGGGCCCGGCCGGTGCCGGCCCGGGCGACGACATCGCGACGATCACGATCAAGGTGTTCGCCCGCCCCACCCTGGGCAGTATGCGCAACGAGGTCCGCGTCGACCCGCTCGACGAGATCGCCGAGTACAACGAGGACAACAACGTCGACATCGAGGACACCAAGGTCGAGAACGGCGGCGCCTCGCTCAGCGCGTTCAACGAGTTGAGCGTCGTCAAGAGCCAGACGAGTCCGCTGCCGCCGGCCGCCGTCGCGACCAACGGCGTCCTGAAGTATCGGATCGTCGTCACCAACGACGCCACGGACCCGGCCGTCGGCCTCCACGTCCGCGACTTCCTGCCCACCGGCGCCCGCTTCATCGAGGCCGTCGACACCGTCCCCGGCCCGGACGCCTTCCAGTGCACCGAGCTGAACGGGCAGATCGACTGCGTCGGGGGCACCCTGGACGGCACGCTGGACCTGCTGGGTGCCGCGATCGGCCAGAACCGGACGATCGACATCACGGTGTTCGCGCCGAACACGCCGGGCAGCTACAGCAACCAGGCGATCGTCGACCCCGGCAATGCGATCCCCGAGGGCAACGAGTTCAACAACGTCTCGACCATCACCACCAAGGTGGCGACCACCGGCAGCGGTGGGCAGAACGCCTTCCACGAATTGACGATCGCCAAGACGCAGACCTCACCGGCCGCGAACACCGTGTCCACGAGCAGCGTCGTGATCTACGACCTGGTCGTCACGAACACGGGCACCGACCCGGCGTTCGGGGTCGTCGTCACCGACACCCTGCCGGCGGGCTTCGCCTACCTCGAGGCCACCGAGGCCGCGAGCCTCGGCGACACCCAGCCGTTCGTCTGCACCTCCGGCGCGGGCAACACGGTGACCTGCTCGGGGGCCACCCTGAGCGGGACGGCGGTCGTCGCCAGCGGAGCCCCCACCGTCCGGACGATCACGGTCAAGGCGTACGCGTCCGCGGTGCCCGGCAACTACACCAACACCGCCGTCGTCGATCCGGGCAACCTCATCCCCGAGGGCGACGAGACCAACAACCAGGCCCAGGCTGCGACCAAGGTCACCGTGGGCGCCGGCTTCATCGACCTGCAGATCGACAAGACCGGGCCCGCCAAGGTGGTCCCCGGTGGCGTGGTCGACTACCTCCTGACGGCGACCAACGCCGGCACCGACCCGGCCTTCAACGTCACCGTGCGGGACGACCTCCCGGCCGGGGCGACGTTCGTCGGGGCGGCCGACAACACGGGCGGCGCGGGGGCCTTCGCGTGCAGCCAGGCCGGCTCCACGGTCACCTGCACCGGCGGCACCCTGGACGGTACCGCCGACCTGGTGGCCGGCGTGCCCGCCACGCGGACGATCGCGGTCCGGGTGCTGGCCCCGTCGGTCATCGAGCCGCTCGCGGCCGACAAGGCCAATATCAGCATCGACATCGTCAACCAGGCGTTCGTCGACCCGGCCAACGCGATCCCCGAGTCGAACGAGACCAACAACCACGCCTCGGCGACGACGACGGTCCGGTCCAAGATCAACCTGACGGTGGCCAAGACCGGCCCGACCACGGCCACGCAGAACAGCCAGGCCGACTACGTGATCACGGTCACCAACAACGCGGTCGACGGTGGCGACGTGGCCTTCGGTGCGGTCGTCAGCGATCCGCTGCCCATCGGACTGATCCCGCTATCCATCGAGGCTGACGGCAACCTCCGGTGCCAGATCGAGGAGAACCCGGTCAACACGGTCACCTGCGTCGGCGATCTCGAGGCGGGCCAGACCGTCACGATCAAGGTCCACGTGTTCGTGACGGCCGAGAGCGGCCCGCTCGACAACCAGGCCTGCGTCGACCCCGGCCGGTTGATCGCCGAGACGAACGAACTCGACAACTGCAACACGGCGACCACCCAGGTGATGCCGCCGGCGCCGGACCTGCTGATCAACAAGAGCGCCGATACCAGCGTGGTCACGCCGGAGCAGCAGCTCACCTACACGATCACGGTCTCCAACGTCGGCAGCGCCGACACCGCCGACCCGGTGACGGTGACCGACGTGTTGCCCTCCGACGTGACGCTCGTCAACGCCACCGCCACCAACGGGTTCGTCTGCACGGGCAGCACGCTCATCGTCTGCACCGGCACCGGCGGCCTCGGCCAGGGCGCCTCGACCAAGATCACCATCCTGACCACGGTGAACTCCGGGGTGAGCGCACCCTTCACCAACACCGCCTCGGTCGGGACGGTGACCGGCGAGACCAACACCGCCAACAACGGGCCGGTCTCGGTCACCACCTCGGTGGGCGGCTCGGGGATCGACCTCGAGATCGTCTCGGTCGCGGACAGCCCCGATCCGGTCAACGTCGGCGACGGCCTGACCTACACGGTCACCGCCACCAACAACGGCACCTCAACCGCCGGCACCTCGAGCGACCCCGCCCAGGTGCGGATCGACCTGCCCCCCAACGGCCTGACATTGGTCGGGGCGGCTGGTTCGAACGGCTTCGACTGCACCCCGTCGGGCAGCACGATCACCTGCGAAGGGGTTCTCCCCGGTGGCGCGTCCACCGAGATCACGGTCTCGTTGGCGGTGGTGAGCGGAGCTCCGCCCAGCCTGACGCTCACGGCCATCGCGGACCCCACGAACAAGTTCGTCGAGTCCGACGAAGGCAACAACACGGGGACGGCGACCACCACGGTGACCGGCGCGGTGTGCACCAGCCCGTGCATCGACCTGGTCGCCGCGCAAGCGATCGGCTCGCCCAACCCGGTGCGGGCCGGTGGCGGCGAGACGTTCACCTTCCAGGTGGTCAACGTCGGTGACGAGACCACCGTCGCCGGCGTGGGCGACCACGTGTCGGTCGACCTGACACTGTCTGGCCAGTTCACCGGGCCGAGCCTGGGTGCTGTTCCGACCGGGTTCACCTGCACCGAGGTGATGAACACGGCCGGATTCGTCTGGTACGCCTGCACCGGCAACCTGGTCGGCGGGCAGGGGGCGACCTTCACGATCTCGTCGACCGCCTCGACCGCCGGCTCGATCGACGGGTGGGTCTTCGCCGGCCTTTCGGGGGCCACGTACCCCGAGTTCGACACGGGCAACAACACCGCGAGCTACACAGCCCAGGTGGTCCCTTAGGTCCGAGGGGGTGCCGCCGGGCTCGGCCCGGCGGCACCCCGCAACGGGAGGAGTTCACATGAAGCCAACCAGATCGCCGGCCGGGTTCCGGCCGGGCCTCCGCAAGGCTCTCGCCGTCGCGCTGACCTGCCTCTTGGCCGCATCGGCCGGGATGGCGTCCACCACCCCGGCCGTGGCCGCCGCGGGTCCCCGCGTCTACGTGGCGTCCGGGGACGACCTCCCGGCCGGCCACGACCTCAACGACAACGCCAGGCGCTACCCGGAGCAGTTGCTGGAGGACCACCTCAAGAAGGTCGGCTGGGTCGTCTACAACCAGGCCGCCAACGGGACGTCGTCGTCGTCCTACCTCACCGGGGGCGGCCTGGCGAAGGCCTACAACATGCGCCCCGACCTGCTCACCCTCCAGCTCGGCGAGCAGAACGCCACCATCGTCAACCTCGTCGACTCGTGCTTCGACAAGGTCAAGGATCACGACTTCTCCGGGGCCACCAGTTGCGCCTCGCAGATCCTCGGCAACTCCGGCCTCTGGACCAACCTGAAGGGCAACTACACCACGATCCTGCAACAGACCCGGATCATGGCCGCCCAACGGCCCGCCCTGGTCATCGCAGTCCTCAATTACCCGAATCCCTACCCGTCGGCGTCCTCGGCGACGGCGAACGTGCCGCAACTCTGCGTGCCCCTGGTCGACACGGCGATCACGTGCACCACCCGCTGGGCCCAGTTCCCGATCGCGCTCACGATGATCGACAAGGTGTTCAAGAAGCTCAACGACACCCTCACGGAGGCGCTGGCACCCTTCCAGGCCGGCCCCAACGGCAGCCGCTGGGTGTACGTCGACGTCTACACCCCGTTCACCGACCACTGCATGAAGATGGACGTCAGCATCAAGACGACCGTCAACCACGGCCAGTACACCGACCAACACAACTCTCAGAAGGACTTCGGCTGCTCGGACCCCTGGTTCATCGAGGGCTCGCAGGGCACCAAGACCCCCGACTACCTCGAACCCGCTGCGGCGGGGGTGTTGGTCTCCAAGTCGCAGACCACGTCCGGCATGGGCGTCTGGGTCGACGCGGACGGTCAGCAGTGCATCGCCGACGCCATCTGGGAGGCCGACACCATCGACCCGGGGACAACCCCGCTCAAATGGAAGCTCGGCTACGGCGAGGCGGCCGACTCCGACATCTGCCAGTAGTCCGAAGGAGGACAGACATGAAAAGGCTTCTCACGGGTGCACTGGCCACCGCCCTGCTCGTCGCGGCGGCGCCCGCCGCGCAGGCAGGCACGGCGACCGGCGCCACAACGCTGCTGGACGCCGCCACCGCCGGTTCGTTCGTGCGCATCGACGTGTCGGTGCTCAGCGCCACGCCGGTCGTGGCGTACGAGTACGCGATGGTGAACCAGTGTTGGTTCGGTCCGAAGGCTTCGGGTCCAGCCGACTCCTATCAGCGGGACCCCATCGTCGACTGGGTCTACTCCGCACCCGAGCCGTACGGGAACGTGCCGCACGCGGTGATGACGGCCTATCTCGTCAGCGTGCCGGCCGGGGCCACCTGCAAGGTGTCCCTCTACCGCAACAACACCTTCGTCAAGGGATCGCTCACCAGTTACCAGGTGAGTTGACCCGCCCGCGTCACCACGATCCACGCCGCAGCCTCGGGCGACGACGCGATCGTCGCGCGCTGCGCGGCGCTGACCGGAGCCGGGGCGTCCGTGACCGTGGCGACGGCCGACCGTGGCCTGCTGGCTCGCCTCTCCGGCCTCGGGGTGGCGGTGTGGGGCCCCCGTAGCCTGCGAGAGACCCTCGCCGGCGCCACTCGATCCTGAGGCTGCGATGGCCTGGTCGCGGCTCTGCGTGCGACGTGTCCGATCGGTGGTGGTGCGACTGCACGTAAAAACCCGCCCCGACTAAAACTCCTAGTCGGGGCGGGTTTTTTGTGGGGTGAGTAACGGGACTCGAACCTGTGATCGAGGGGTCGACGCGGTAACGGGGGAAGTCCTTGTGAAACATGTGATGGCTAGGTATTTACGTGTTGCACGATGGTCCCGTACTCATGGTCTTGAGTGGCCATGTCTAGAGGCGTCTGACCGGCTATATTGCACGTATGTTGCACGGCAGGCGCACGCGACGTGGGTGGGGCAGACTCCGAAAGTTGCCGTCGGGTCGCTGGCAGGCCGCCTACCCCGGTCCCGACCTGGAACTACACAAGGCCACCGTGACGTTCGAGGACGAGGACGCAGCTCGCGGGTGGCTCAACAACGAGCGCAGGCTGATCCAACTCGACATCTGGACCCCGCCCGCCGAGCGAACCCCCGAGTCGAAGACGTGCTCGGTCCAGACGTTCGGCGAGTTCGCCGATCAGTGGTTGTCCGAGCGCAAGACGCGACGTGGCGACCCCCTCAAGGCTCGGACGCGAGCGGACTACCGGCGCTATCTGGATCGGCACCTGTTGCCGGTGCTGGGACACGTTCCCATGACTGCTCTCGCCGAGTCGAAGGTGCGGAGCTGGTACGACGGCATGGACCCTGGAACCCCCACCGAACGAGCTCACGCTTATCAACTGCTGAGGGCCATTTGCACGACCGCCACGGAGGTGAAGGTGCTGGCGGGGAACCCCTGTCGCATCCCCGGTGCCGGCCGTGCGACGCGAGCAAAGAAGATCCGGCCAGCGGGCATCACCGAGCTTCAGGCGATCGCCGACAACATGCCGGAGAGGCTTCGCCTTGCTGTGCTCTTGGGTGCCTGGTGCGCCCTTCGCTATGGGGAGATCGCGGAACTCCGGCGTCGAGATGTGGATGTCACGCGCGGCATCATCACCGTCTCCCGCGGAGTCACCTGGCCCTCCCGACGCTCGGAGGTGGACGGCAAGTTGCGCAGCGAGCCCGTGGTCAGCACACCCAAGAGCACTGCGGGCATCCGTGACGTGCATGTGCCGCCGCACATCCTCGACGACGTCAAGGCTCATCTGAAGGCGCACACCCAGCCTGGACGCGACGGGATGCTGTTCGCATCCTCCACGGGAAGGCACATTCATCCCCGTGCGTTCGGGTGGAAGTTCCACCAGGCTCGTGTGAAGGCGGGCCGCCCCGATCTCCGCTTCCACGACCTCCGGCACACGGGGGCAGTGTTGGCCGCGCAGACCGGGGCCACCTTGGCGGAGTTGATGGCGCGCCTGGGCCACTCCACTCCGGGTGCAGCCATGCGCTACCAGCACGCGGCAGCTGACCGCGACAAGGCGATCGCCCAAGCACTGTCCCGGATGGCCGAGGGCCTGAATGCACTCGAGCAGCCACTTGGGGGCTCGACGGAGTGACGATGCAGGGGGCAACGCGCCCGCCTCGTTAGCCGCACCAGATCCTTCGGACCGGGACATGGGAGGGCCCCGGCCAGGCGGCCGGGGCCCTCGGATCTGCGTCGAGTGTTCAGCTGGGCTGGTGGGAGCGGGGGCCGCTGAGCGTGATCCGTTCGACGTCGCGTCCGTCGAGGCGGAGGATGCGGCGTCCGACGCGATACGCCGTGATCTCGCCGGCGCTGATGAGGTTCTTGAGAGTCGCGGGAGCCAGGCCGGTTCGCTGCGCGGCCCGGTCGAGGGTCAGGTAGACCTTGGCGGGTTCAGCCTGGGGGTGCATGTTCGGCTTCACGGGGTTGCTCTCAGCTGCGGGCGTTGGGGACGGGTCGCATGAGTTTGTCGACGTCGTTGGGGTCGAGGCGGAGGATGCGGGGGCCGTAGCGGTAGGCGCGGAGTTGGCCCGCGGAGATGCGGCGGCGGAGGGTCTTGACGCTGACGTCGGTGCGTTCGGCGGCTTGGGCGAGGGATTCGTAGGTTCGTTGGGGGGTCATGGTGGTCTCCTCTCGTCTACAGGAGGCCCCGGAGGTGGGGGTTGGTGGCCAACACCGGGGCCGTCGCCTGGTGGTCGGTCTGGTCGGCGTGCGGAACGGTCCAGGTTTCCGGCGGTTGACTTGGGGGTTGGCCGCCAAGTGCCCTGTTTGGTGCCTCTGTAGGTGTGGGGCAACAACAACTGGCGGAGGGCCGCTGGCCGGTCGTGACCGGGTGGGGCGGGGCGATTCCGGTGTCATCGGCGGTCGCGGCAGGGCCGGCCGAGGGATTGGCGGCGGCGTTCCTGGACTGGGGCCGAACAGCGGGGGCCGCGTTGGCTGGGCCGGGTCCGGTGGCGTCCGTTGCGGTGCAGCGGGTAGCGGTGGAGGCGGTCGGGGTGGTGGCGGCGTCCGCTCGGGCGGTGGTGGTGGGGCGCGAGGTGGGTCTGGTGGGGCCGGAGGCGGCCGGGCGGGCGTTGTCGGCGCTGGCGGCGGCCCAGGCGTCCTGGCTCGGACTGGTCGGCTGGGTCGACCCGTCGCCGGGTGGCGGGGAGGCGGGGGCGGTCGCGTCGCGTCGGTTGCGGCAGGGGCTGGCGGCGGGATGGTGTGCCGGGGACGCCCGGTTGCCGACCCGGGTGCTCGCTGCTGGCGGTGACATGTCGGGGCTGCTGGTGGCTCAGTCGGTGGGGTTGGCGGTGGTGGCGCGGGTGGCGGTGGCGGTCTTCACCGTCGTTGACCGGGAGTCTCGGCGGGCTGGGGTGCTGGCTGGCCGGTTGGTGGCAACGCGCCGGATCGTGGGGACCAGTGCGGCGGCGTGGGGAGCCGTCCGGGACGCGCTGGCGCCGGTCTTGCCAGGTGGCCCCTCGACGGCGCGGGCGGTCCGGCGATGATCCTGGGTGGGTTGACAGCCGCCGCGTCCGGGTGGGTGGACGGCTGGGCGTTGACGGGCCGGATCTCTCCGCGGCGGGTGGTGCGGGCGGCGTCGGTGGACGCGGCGGGTCGGGCGTTGAACGTGTTCTCGTTGGTGCATCCGGTGAGCGGGGCGGTGCCGTTGACGCCGTGGGCGGTGTATCTGGCTGACCGTCAGGGTCGGTTCCGGCTGTGGTGCGCCGACCTGGACGCCAAGGGCGGCGCGGTCGCGGCGGAGGCGGACGCGGACCGGTTGTCGGGGCTGTTGGGCGGGTTGGGGGTTCCGCATCTGGTGTGCCGGTCGGGGCCGTCGGGGGGCAGGCACGTGTGGGTCGGGCTGGCCGAGCCGGTCGACGCGGACCTGGTGGGGGTGTGGGCGCGGCTGTTGCGGGGCTGGTTGGCGTCGCTGGATGTGTCGGCGTTGTTGAACCCGGCCACCGGGTGTGTCCGGCCGCCCGGCGCCCCGCACCGCCACGGCGGGGTTTCGGAGGTGCTGGTCGGGGACTTGTCGGTCCTCACCGACCCCACGGTCACCGTCGAGCAGGTCCGGCAGTTCATCAGTCACCTCGCCACACGCCACCTGGCCAACCGCCACCTAGTCGGCACCGTGCCCCCAGCCGAATCAGTGTCTGGTGGCGCCGCTCGGGGTCGGTCGGTCGCCACGCCGGATCCCGCCTTCACTGCTGGCCCCGTGCCTGGGGTGCCTGTCGGCGGGCCGGCGGCGTCCACGGTGGGGCGGGTGGTGGGGGAGTCGCGTGGGGTGCCGTTCTTGGTGGGGAGTCGTCGTGGCTTGTCGGCGTCCTGCCGAGCGTTGTTGGCGCAGCCGCCGGCCGGGGACGCGTCGGCGGTGTTGTGGCGGATCCTGTGCGGGGCGGCGGCCGCGCACTGGTGCTACGACGAGGTCGCCACCTTGATCGACGCACCCGGCCTGGAGCACGTCCGTACCGTGCGGGACGGCACCCGCCGAACCGCCCGCCCCAACCACGGTGCGGGGTCACCGGCCGGGGTGTTGCGCCGCCAGTGGACCAGGGCCGTCACCACGATGGCCGTCCTGCCGGCGGGTGAGCGGGCCGGTGAGGACCCGTCCTTCGATACCCGGGCCGAGGTCGTGGCCGCCATCGTTCAGGCGGTTCAGCAGCGCGCCGATGCCGCGCCGGGCCGGTGGGGGGCCAGCCGGGCCACCCTGGCCCAACGCCGGGTGCTGGATGCGGTGTGCCGCCTCCATTTGGACGCCGTCCGTCACGACTGGGTCGAGGCCGACGTCCGCCGGTTGGCGCTGGCGTGCGGGCTGGACCGGGAAACGGTGCGGCGGTCGTTGCTCGGGTTGGCCGCGGACGGCTGGCTGCAACGCACCCTTCCCTCGGTCGGGCCCCGGGGTGCCTGCTGGAGCATCGATCCTGGCGGTGTCGTCCACCGGCAGGTCGCCGGGATGCTGTCACAAGCGGTCCCGCGCCCCGCAGAGGTCGGCGCCGCCCTGCGCAGCATCGCGCAACGTGAGCTCGCTGACCGGGTCGCGGCCGGCGGCCACGACGCGTTCGCTGGACGCGGCGGGCTCGGCATCGGTCCCGGCAGCCTGTACGCCCACCTCGACCGGCCGCACACCACCAGCGACGCCGGCCGGCACTTCGGCTGGGGCTACACCACCACCCGCCGGGTCCTGGGCCGGTTGGCGGCCGCGGGGCTGATCGTGTCCGAGCGGGGCCGGTGGCGGCGCAGCGACCCGGCCCACCTCGACCGGGTTGCCGATGAGCAACACACCGCCGGCCGTCACCGGCAACGAGCCGAGTTGTACGCCCGCGAGCGGGCTGCCTGGGCGTGGTGGCGGGCCGAACTAGCCCGGATGCGGGCGCAGCGGACCCGACCACGCCACAACCCCTACCGCGGGAGCCGCCGGGTCAGCCCGTTGGCCCCCTGGCCGCCGCACCCCCGCCATCACAACGGACGCGCCAACTACCGCGCAGCCCGTGTCGCCCTCAACGCCCACATGCCGACCAGCCGACGAGCAACGCCCACCAGCCACACCCCCGAACGGCACCCCCAACCAGAACACTCACGGCACACCGACAGTGACCACAGGCCGTCCCCCGCACCGACACGCCCAGGGGGCAGTCCTCGACGCTGGTCGACGTGATTCACCCACGCGTCGACGGTCGTGACCGCTCGCACATGCCCATGGGCGGACGCCGACCCTCGACGGGCCTGAGCTCGCTCGACTGCCGAATGGCGCTCCTCAGGCCGCCGCCGCGCGAGCAGCGTATGCGCCGAGTGCCTGACTGCCTGCAAGCTCCCCGCTAGCGTGCAGCACGGCCGCCTCGCGTGACTGGCATCCGGCATACTGGGCCAAACAAGTAGGGAGGCCATCAGCGTGGGCACTACACCTGTGACGCAACTGCAGGAGGCCTTGGAGCACGCTGAGGCCCTGCCCGTCCTATTCGTCGGCTCGGGGTTATCGCGTAGGTATCTGGGCTCGCCCGACTGGGATGGCCTGCTCGATTACTTCGCCAGCTTGACGCCTCGCCCCATGTCGTATTACCGGGGGCGCGCCGGCAATGACCGACCGAGGATTGCCAGCCTCATCGCCGACGAATTCTATGACCTGTGGTTCCGTGAGCCGGTTTACAATGATTCGCGCGCTCTGTTTGAGCCGGAAGTAGAGCAGGTAGCTGATCCACTGAAGTTTGAAATCGCGCAGTATATCTCAAGTCACGACGTGATTTCGGACTCAGGGATAGCCGCTGAACTCGACGCGCTCGGCCATGTGCACGCACATGCCGTGATCACGACTAACTGGGATACGATGCTCGAGACTCAATTCAAGGATCTCGAAGTCTTTGTTGGTCAACAAGACGTTCTTTTCGCGACGACTCAAGCCGTGGGCGAGATCTACAAAATCCATGGTTCGATTACTGACCCGAAGTCACTCATCGTCACGAGCGAGGACTACTCGCAGTATTGGGATAGGAACCCCTACCTGATTGCGAAACTCCTGACGATGCTTGTCGAGCACCCTGTCCTCTTCATCGGGTATGGTCTCGGCGATGCGCACATCAACAAGATGTTGGAGAATTTGATAGCTTGCTTGACCGCCGAGCAGATCGAGGTCCTAAACGATCGCCTTGTCTTCGTAAGACGCGCGCACGCTGGCGAGGATAGCGCCTTACAGCGTGGATCTATGACTGTAGGTGCACACACCCTATCCATCCGTGAGTACGTGTGCGGAGACTTCCTCGAGCTCTTTTCCATGTTGGGAGCGCTGCCCGAACGCTTCCCCGCCAGACTCCTTCGAAGATTGCGCCAGAGTGTTTACGAACTTACCTTCTCCACTGAGCCCAGCGGTCGCGTGCACGTACTTCCCATCGATGACAAGGACATCGATGACGTCGAGATCGTGGTCGGCGTTGGCACTATGGAGAGGCTTGGTGAAAAGGGCTACTCAGCGCTCGGCAGATCTGACATCTGTCGAGATATGCTCACCTGCGAGACCGACCACAATGCTGAGCGACTGGCAAGCGACCTGGTGCCGCGTCTTCTTAGAGGCGCCAAGTTTGTTCCCGTCTACTATCCCCTGTACCTCGCTCACTTGTTGGATGGGGCAGGAAACCCCTTGGATATATCGGGCTTGCCCGCGAATGGTCGGGCCCTAATAAGCGGGTCGACCAAGTTGATCCCATACGTCGTACGCGACAAAGCCAAGCGTCAGAAGCAGACGTTCCGAGAACTTCTCTTGGAAGAGGACAAGAACGTGGCCCTGGAATATGGGCTCGTCTGCATGTATGAGGTGGCGGACGTGGTCGCTCTGAAGGATTTCCTGCTTGAGAGGGTGCCCCAGAGTGATCCAGTGAGCACCCCCATAGCCAAGCTGTGCTGCAAGTACGACCGACTTGTTTACGGTCCAGATTTCGGTGGCGACCGTGGCGACTTGCACGCTGCCTTGGGCGTTAGCAGAGATAGGCGTCGCAGGCGCAACGGCTAATCCAGTGCGTTCACGGTGACAGTCGACGCTGGCACGACAGCGAAACAGGCAACTGCGGATAGGGCCAAGTTAGAGGTGGCCGCCAAGATGCCGATCAGCATCGTCGCCGCGGCGATGTCGTGGGTCCTCAAGCTTCACCATTGACTAATTTGTGAGCAAGTCCGAACATCCGCCGCGACCGGGGCGGTCGATCATGCCGGCGTCCGTGAGGTCCCCCCATCCGAACGCAGCAGCCCACCAGTCCTGAACATGTAGGGTCTCCCCCTCGAGTGCCCTGCACCAGGCCATCCCTTCGCGTGCACGCGAGAGTGACTCGGGCTGGATGGAGTGTGACGCGCAATGATCCAGAATCGTGGTGGCGATGGCGCTGGGGCGACAGAATCAGGAGCGTGGAGACCTTCTCGCTGGTTCTATCGATCCTGGCCATCGTAGTGGCTGCGGTCAGCGCACTCTTCGCTCGACAGCAAGTGCAAGTGGCGAAATCAAGCAGCCGAGTGCAATCGATGTGCAATCGATCCTCGCGGTGGTTGACTACCTTCAAAGGCCGGACATCCGCGACTCCCGTCGCGTCGTGCTGACGGAATTGGAGAGCATCCCCGCCCCTCACTGGACCGCCGAGCAACGTGCGATCGCGTCCGGGGTCGCAGCATCGTACGACTTGGTGGGGACGTTGCTCCGAACCAACGCCGTAGATGGCGCCCTCATACTGCAGAGCTACGGAGCGAGCATTATTCGCTGCCATGAGACCTGCCTCCCGATGATCGATGATTTCCGGGAGAACATGCCGGCGGCGCTGGCCAGGAGTTACTGGGATGACTTCGATTGGCTGGCCGAGGAGGCCCGAAAGATGCTTGGGCATGTCGGTCCAGCCCGGCCGCGCGGCCCTGAAGTCGCACCAGTGGCCTGAACTGAAGCGGAATCACAAGCGGACTGCACGTCGGGAACTGCGGCGCTCCGCCGCCTCCCCGGGCGGGCACTGCAGGATCGCCTCGTGAAGCGGCGCCCGGACGAGTCCAAATGTTGCCCTGAGCATGCACATCCTCTTCCGCACTGTGCGCGAGGGTAGCCTGTGGCTTTCCGGTACCCGGAGCGCACACTCGCTCATGCCGCACTGTGCGCGAGGGTAGCCTGGCGGCTGGAGTGGACCCGAGCGCACGCCCTGTTCTGCCGCAGGGTGCGCGAGGGTAGCCTGTGGCTGCCGGTACCCGAAGCGCAGACCCGCTATGCCGCAGGGTGCGCGAGGGTAGCCTTGGCGGCTGCCGGTTCCCGAAGCGGAGATCCGCTAAATGCCGCCGTCAGCGCAGTCGATGCCGAGAGGCCGGGCGTTGGTCGAGTCCCGTCGGGCCGGCGCTGCCTACGCCGCCCGGGGGGTGCGTCAGTACCCGCTTGCCGCGTTTGTGGTGGCGTGTTCGGTCACTGAGTTCGCCGCCACGATCGTCCGTCGACTCAAGTGCACTCCCCAAGGTGTCACAGCCCGATGCCGAGGGCGCCCAAGGCCTCGGGGGCATGCACCAGGGAGAGGACCTGCTCGCTCGTCCACTGAGGGCTGCACCCCCGATCGAAGAAGAACCACTCGCCCACGGGCACGACCGACCCATGCGGGGAGACGACGCGCCCGGACGCGAACGTCGAGCCAGCCTCGAGGACGACGACGAAGGTGCCGGTCAGATGACCGTCACCCTCGACCATGAGGGTTCCACGAGGGCCCACCACGAAGCGACCGTGGTGGGCCACGGCGTCGTGGACCATGGGCGCGGTGGAAACGAGGAAGCTGACGCCCGCCACGCAGTCCTCCCGGATACCCAAAGAATGAAGGGAAACCGCCCGGGGTGAGTCGCTGCCTAGTTCCATCTACGCCGTCACCACCACCATATTCAAGAGGTTGAGGGAGCCGACGCCTGAAAAGTAGTCGCGTCCGTTGTAGTAGCCGGAACTAATCCCTAGTGCTACCGTTTGTGGACCAGGCACTCTGACATACCATGGTCCGCCAGAATCGCCCGGTTGCAGGGTCTGGCTGCCAGTTGCGAAAAGCCCACAATATTGTGGCCATCCGGAGTACTTCAGGCATTGACCAGAGAGCTGCACGGTGGCGCTATTGGCGCCCGTTCGCGCACCGTATCTCCCAATGCCTTCGCCGATCGTGGGGTTTCTGGACGTGTTTACCGTGTAGTAACCGCCGGTTGTGTATTGAAACCGAGCATCCTTTGCCCCATAGACCTTCGTCCAACGGACATCCCGGTCGGCACCGCCGACAGTCTCTCCAACTACTGCCCCATCATAGTATGAAGGTTTGGGAGAGCAGTGTGCGGCGGTTGATATCCCGGCAAGTCCGGAGTTGGTAACGGAGAAGCCCCCGGTGCAATACCCGGGGCCGCCGCCGAGAAGATAGGTCTGCCCGCCGCGATGAGTCGGGACGGGAGGGTTAGACGTGATCTCCACGTTGACGCCCAGCGGTTGACCGACTGCCGCGACTGCTGCTTCGCTGCCCATCTTCGTCAGTTCTCCGGCGGAACGGGATGACGCCTCTGGCACGGTGATGGTGAGCACGTTCGAGACCGGATCGAGACCCAGTGCGTACTCTTCGATACCAGCCCGCGTCAGATGTTTTCCGATGGTCTCAGTCGCTCGTTCGCGAGCCTTGATCCCCAAGCGACCGCTTGAGTCTACGTCCACGATGACCGTGAAGGTCGCGCGCGACGCGAAGTCGCGGGCTTCACGCGACAGCGACGCCTTGACCGCAACTCGACCGCCTTCCTCGCCACGCCACTCTGCGTGGACGACAGGGTCGTCAGGCCTTTCAGACCAAGAAGCGACCATGTCCGCGAAATTCCCCTGATTCCCAAGAGCGACTACGGCGTTCTCTTCGGGAATGTGAACTTCTCGTGCGTAGGTCGCCAACTCCGTGGGCGTCAGCCCTCCACTATCCGTACTGGGTGCCGAGTTCGCGGAAGCGGCGGAAAGTACGGAGATTGAGATGGCCAAGGCCATGGAGGCGAGAACGCGCCTGCTCCTCAAGTTCAGTGGACCTGCTCTCCTGGTGGGTGTCATGGGCGAACGGTACATTGCATTCAAGTGGTGGTCAACGCGGATTCTTGGCCGGCCCAGAGCGACCACCGAACATCCGGAAATGCCGCAGGGTGCGCGAGGGTAGCCTTCGGCTGCGGTACCCGACGCGCACCGCCCGCTATTGCCGCTGGTCGATGACCTGACGGCCACGATGATCCGCGCCGGATTGTCGACCTCGCGTCAGGTCTGGACCGGCCAGCCCGAGCATCTGGTCGAGATGCTCGACGAGGTGGCCGGCTTCGTGATGAGGGCCGGCGGAGCGTCCTGAACAAGGGGCGCCGGCAGGCTCTTGCTGCCGTGGGTGTCGTGGGTCGAGGGGAGTGGTCGTGCGGTGAGGGTTCTCGTGGTGGACGGTGCGAACGTTGTCGGCTGTGTTCCTGATGGCTGGTGGCGTGATCGGGTGGGGGCGGCCGCGGGACTTCATGCTGGGCTCTTGAGCGCGGATCTGTCGTATGACCTGGTGGTGTTGGTGTTGGAGGGGAAGGCCCGGGCTGGGGTGCCGGAGGGCGAGGCTGCGGGTGTCGTCACCGTCCACGCGCCAGGTTCTGGGGACGACGAGATCGTCGCGCGGTGCCGTCACCACAGCGAGCTTGGTGATGAGGTCACGGTGGTGTCGGCGGATCGTGGCCTGTTGTCGCGGCTGGTTCCGTACGGTGTGATGGCGCTCGGAGATATTGTCAAGACCTGTGGATGAGGTCGTTTAGGCGGCTTCCTCCTGGTGGGTCGTGGGGCGGTCCTGGTCGTGCTCGGTGTGGTCGTCGGGGCGTTCGACGAGTTTGCCGTTGTGGAACGTCGCGCCGGCTCGGA
>JAAYTZ010000023.1 GCA_012517965.1 Propionibacterium sp.
ACCGGCCCAGGCGCCGCCGCCGCCGTGGCGGCCGCGGCCGGGGTGGCCGCGACGAGGGCGGCGCCCTGCCGCGCGCCGACCTCGAGATCTGACCCGGTCACCGTCCGGTTGCGGCTGTCCGCCGGGGCTCCCCCGCCCCCTTGGCGGGGTGGAGAATGAGGCTCGGAAAGGAGCAGCCGATGGAGTACACCACGCCACGCGTCCTCGTCGACCGGCTCGGCGAGAACCCGTCTCTGGACCGGTGCGTCCAGACGGTCGACGGCCTCAGCGACAGGGCACTGGCCGCGGACGCCGTCCAGCAGGCTCTGGCGGGCGCCCAGGCCGCCAGCGGCACGCCACTGCACCCAGCCCTCGTGCACTTCCCGATCGGCGGCGCCTTCAGCGCGGCCGTGGTGGACGCCGTCGGCCTGGGGGCCGCCGCCGGCACGCTCTCGGCGTTCACCGCCCTGACGGCCGTGCCGACCGTCGTCACCGGGCTCGCCGACTACACCGGCATCGACGACCGGCCGGCGAGGCGCCTGGCCGCCGCCCACTTCGCCGCAGCCGCCACCGGGACATCGCTGGTCGTCGTCTCCCTGGCCGCGCGGCTCGTGGGGGCGTCCGGCCTGGCCCGGCTCCTGCTGTGGGGCGGCTGCGCCGCGTACGGCGCCGCCGGCATGCTCGGCGGTCACCTGGTCTACGGCGACCGTCCGGACGCCGCGGACGGTGGAGACCTCGACGTCGAGGACCGCGAGTCCCGGTCGGACTAGGAGGGTGCCCCGTGAGCCCTCGCCGCCGGCGGGGCTGGGCGCCGTCACGGATTCATCGGCCGCCGGCCTGATGCCGACCGAATCCGCTGCCACCCCCGCGGTCCGCTCCGGCTACAACACCAGCGAACCGCGCCAACCGGAGCGGATCGGTCACCACCGGCGGCCTACCCGGCGGCGGGGGGCAGCAGGCCGACCTTGTCGTACACCCGCGCGATCGTGCGCGCGGCCACCTGCTGGGCCCGTTCGGCCCCGGAGGCGAGCAGCCGGTCGAGTTCGGCCGGATCGTTCAGCAACTCCAGCGTGCGCGTCCGGAACGGCCGGATGGCCTCGACGAGCACCTCCGCGGTCTCGGTCTTCAGGTGCCCGTAGAGCTTGCCCGCGAAGTGGTCCTCCAGCTCCGCCAGGGGGGTCCCCGACAACACGGAGTGGATCGTGAGCAGGTTGGACACGCCGGGCTTGGTCTCCGGGTCGTAGCGCACCACGGTCTCGTTGTCGGTGACCGCCGACTTGATCTTCTTGGCGTTCCGCGCCGGGTCGTCCAGCAGGTTGATCATGCCCAGGTCGGAGGACTGGCTCTTGCTCATCTTCTGGGTCGGGTCCTGGAGGTCCATGATCCGGGCGCCGTTCTTGACGATGTAGGGCTCGGGCACCCGCAGCGCCTTCTTGAACCGGGTGTTGAACCGCTCCGCCAGGTCACGGGTGATCTCCAGGTGCTGCCGCTGGTCCTCGCCGACGGGCACGAAAGCCGCGTCGTAGAGCAGGATGTCCGCGGCCATCAGGATCGGGTAGGTGAACAGCCCGACGTTGGCGTTGTGACCCTTCGCGGTCTTGTCCTTGAACTGCGTCATGCGGCTGGCCTCGCCGAACGCGGTGATGCAGCTGAGGATCCACATCAACTGGGGGTGCTCGGGCACCTGGCTCTGCACGAACACCGGAGACCGCTCCGGGTCGACGCCGGCCGCGATGTACTGGGCGGCGGTCAAGCGGGTCCGGCGGCGGATCAGCTTCGGGTCGGTCGGGACGGTCAGCGCGTGCAGGTCGGCCACGAAGTAGTAGGCGTCGAAGTCGTCCTGCAGCCGCACCCAGTTCACCAGCGCGCCCAGGTAGTTGCCCAGGTGCAGGGAGTCGTTCGTGGGCTGCATCCCCGACAGGATGCGCTCGCGGCGGGCGGGCCGGACGGCCGCGTCGGGTGCGGCGGGCTGGTCGTTCACTCGTTCTCCGATGGGTTGTGCGTCGCGTTCCGAGACCTGGGTCACCCTAGCAGCGCCCCCCGTCGCCTCCGGACGGGGGTCGCAGCGCGTCACCCGTCGCGGCGCGCCGCCACCAACGCGCGCAGGCGGGCGTACTGCTCCGGCGCCGTCGTGCACGCGCCGAGATGGTAGCCCGCCTTCTTGCCCGCCCCGTGGTAGTCGGAGGAGCCGGTGGCCAGGACGCCGAGCCGCGCGGCCAGGGCGTGCAGCGCCGCCCGTTCGGCGGGCAGGTGGTCGGGATGGTCGGCCTCGACACCGTCCAGCCCGTGCTCGGCGACGAGTTCGGCGAGCACGCGCTCGGGCAGGCGGTGGCGACCACCCCGCGACCACGCGTGGGCCACGACGGCCACCCCGCCGGCGGCCCGCACCAGCGCGATCGCGTCGACCAGGGGCGTCGCGTAGCGATCGACGAAGCCCGGCTTGTCGTCGGCCAGCCAGCGGGCGAACGCCTCCGAGCGGTCGGCGACGTACCCGCGGGCCACGAGCGCGTCGGCGACGTGGGGGCGTCCGATCGAACTGGCGTCGTCGGCGAAGGCCGCCACCTCCTCCAGGTCCAGCGGCAGCCCCAGCTGCCCCAGTCGGTCGATCATCGCCGGGATCCGCTCGTCCCGGCCCCGGCGGATGGCCCCGAGTTCGGCGGCCAGCGCCGGCTCCTCGGCGTCGCCGCCGTACATGAGCAAGTGGACCGAGTGCCCCTCGAGCCGCGCCGACAACTCGAGCCCGTCGATCAGGTCCAGGCCCGCCCCGGACGCCGCGGCGCGCGCCCGCGGCAGGCCGTCGGCGGTGTCGTGGTCGGTCACGGCCAGGGCATCCAGGCCGGCGGCCACGGCCCGCTCGACGAGCCGCTCGGGGGTGTCGAGCCCGTCGGAGAAGACCGTGTGGGTGTGCAGATCCGCGCGCATGCCCCCGATCCTGACAGACCGGGGGCAGGCGCTCGTCGCTCAGGCCAGCATCGCCCGCAGGGTGCGCAGCGCCACGGACAGGCGGGCCAACTCGCCGGGGCCCTGGGTGATCTCACGCAGGGTGCGCAGTTCACCCTCCGCGCCGTCGATCTGCTCCAGCCAGATGGCGACCGCCTTGTCGGCGTCCGGCTCGTTCGGCGCTGCCGTCGCCACCGCCGCCGTGATGTCGGTCTCGAGCCGGGCGAGGTCGTCCCGGAGGGCGGCCTGGGCCATGAGGTCCCAGCGTCCGGCCACCGGAAGCTCGACCACCTGGTCGAACATGATGTCGAGCCCCAGGCCCTCGGCGACGGCGAACATCACCCGGGCGATGTCCATGACCGGCCGGCCGAGCCGGTGCGCGGTCTGGACGATCGGCAGGGCCATGTGGCCGTAGCGCGCCTGGGCCGCCATGTGGGCCAGCTCCGGGGCGGCACCGCCGGCCAGCAGTTGGGCCTTGAGCTCCTCGTAGCCCGCCAGGTGCCGGGCGGTCATCAGCTCCAGCAGATGCGCCAGGACCTCGGCGACCCCCGCCTGGAAGAACGCCGACTCGGCCTTGATGTCGAGGGTGCCGCGCCGGTTGCCGAGGAGCCAGCGGGTGGCCCGCTCGACCATCCGGCGGAGCTGGATCCGGACGATCACGTCCGCGGTCGGGTCGACGCCCTTGGTGGTCATGGCCTGCTCGAGCCGGGCGATCTGCATGATGTTGCGGGCCGCCAGCTGGGCTCGGATGATCTGGGCGATGTTCGAGCTGGTCTCCTCCGACAGCCGGAAGTAGCTGGTCAGCCCCTGGCTGTTCACGAACCGGTTCACCGTCACCGTGGCGACGATCTCCCGGTGCAGCCGGTGCTCCGGCATCCGGTCGGCGTAACGGTCCCGCAACGCCTTCGGGAAGTACGTGATCAGCCGGTCGGCCAGGTACGGATCATCCGGCAGGTCGGAGTCCAGGATCATCTCGTACAGCCAGATCTTCGTCCACGACAACACCGAGCACAGCTCCGGACGCGTCAGGCCGCGGCCCGCGGCGATCCGCTGCGCCATCTGCGCGGTGGTGGGCAGCGACTCCAGCCCCCGGTCGAGCTTGCCGTGCTCCTCCATCACCCGCATCCACGCCTCGTGCGAGGGCGCCATCGCGGGGGCCCGGTACGTGGCGCACGACAGGGCGATGTTCTGGTCGATGTTGTGCGCGAGCACCAGCGTGGCGACGTCGTCGGTCATCGACGCCAGCAGTTCGTTGCGCTCCTGGGTCGTGAGCCGGCCGGCCGCCACCTCGGCGGCGAGCAGGATCTTGATGTTGACCTCGTGGTCGGAGGTGTCCACCCCGGCCGAGTTGTCGATGAAGTCGGTGTTGATCCGGCCGCCGTTCTGGGCGTACTCGATCCGGCCCTTCTGCGTCCAGCCCAGGTTGCCGCCCTCGCCGGCGATCTTCGCCCGCACCTCGGCCCCGTTGACCCGCACCGCGTCGTTGGCCTTGTCGCCGGCGTCCTCGTGGGTCTCGGAGGACGCCTTGACGTAGGTGCCGATGCCGCCGTTCCACAGCAGGTCGACCGGCGCCTTCAGGATCGCGTTGATCAGCTCGTTCGGCGTCATCTTCGTGACGTCATCGGCGAGCCCGAGCGCCGCCCGCACCTCCGGGCCCACCGGGATCGACTTCGCGGTGCGCGGGAACACCCCGCCGCCGGCGCTGATCAGCGCCGGGTTGTAGTCGGCCCACGTCGAGCGCGGCGTGTTGAACAGCCGCACCCGCTCGGCGAACGACGTCGCCGGCTCCGGGTTCGGGTCGAGGAACACGTGCAGGTGGTTGAAGGCGGCCACGAGCTTGATGTGCTCCGACAGCATCATCCCGTTGCCGAACACGTCGCCGGCCATGTCGCCGATGCCCACGCACGTGAAGTCCTCGGTCTGGCAGTCCTTGCCCATCTCGAAGAAGTGCCGCTTCACCGACTCCCAGGCGCCGCGGGCGGTGATCCCCATGGCCTTGTGGTCGTACCCCACCGAGCCGCCCGAGGCGAACGCGTCGCCCAGCCAGAAGCCGCGGTCCAACGAGATGCCGTTCGCGAAGTCGGAGAAGGTCGCGGTGCCCTTGTCGGCCGCCACCACCAGGTAGGGGTCGTCCGAGTCGTACCGCAGAACGTCGGCCGGAGGCACGATGGCGCCGTCCACGATGTTGTCGGTCAGGCTCAACAACGACGAGACGAACCGCTTGTACGCCGACACGCCCGCGTCGTACCAGGCCTGCCGGTCCACCGCCGGGTTCGGCAGGTTGGCCGGCACGAAGCCGCCCTTGGCGCCCACGGGCACGATCACCGTGTTCTTCACCAGCTGCGCCTTGACCAGCCCCAGCACCTCGGTGCGGAAGTCCTCCGACCGGTCCGACCAGCGCAGGCCGCCGCGGGCGACCTTGCCGAAGCGCAGGTGCACGCCCTGCACCTCGGTCGAGTACACGAAGATCTCGAACATCGGCCGCGGCTCCGGCAGCAACGGCAGGTTCGAGGGCAACAGCTTGAACGCGAAGCCCGGCTGATCCTCCGCGAACGCGTTCGTGCGCACGATCGCCTTGATCACCGCCAACAGCATCCGGAGGATCCGGTCCTGGTCCAGGGACGCCACGTTCTCCAGCGCCGCCTCAACCACCCCGACCGCCACCTCGACCGCCGCGGCCCGGGCGGCCAGATCGGCGAACGGCCGCTTCGGGTCGAACTTGACCTCGAACACCTCGACCAGAGCCCGGGTGATCTCCGGGTTCGCCGTCAGCGCGTTCGCGATGTAGGTCTGCGAGTAGTTCACCCCGGCCTGCTTGAGGTACCGGCTCAGCGCCCGCAGGTACACGACCTGCTGCCAGGTCAGGTCCGCGCCCAGCACCAACCGGGTCAAGCCGTCGGCCTCGGCCACCCCGCCGTAGGACGCCCGCAGCGCGTCCGCGAACCGCTGCGTCGCCGCCCGGTCGTCGAACGCGATCCCCGCCGCGTGCCGGAACCCGAGGTCGTACAGCCGCACCGGGCCCTGCGCGGTCTCCACCATCGAGGGCCGCTCGTCGGTCACCTCGATCCCCAACGCCGCCAGGTGCGGCATGATCGTCGTCAACGACACCGGCTTGTGACTGACCACCTTCAACCGAAGATCGGCGATGTCACCGGGCCGGGCCGGGGCCAGGTCGAAGCGCAGGTCCTCGGGACCGGTCAGTTCATTCGCCAGCTGCAGGTCGCTGGCCAGGGCGTCGTTCACGGCATGCCTCCACGTCGAGGGTTGAGTTGGTTCGGGTCCGCACCCGAGGTGGGCGAGAGAGCGATGGGCGCGTGAGGATGCCCGGCACCGTGGCCGCTGTGCGCGTCACGTCACCCACTCCTCCATGAGTAGCGCCTACTCCACCCATTGTAGGGACCCCACAGCCGTGCGCTGGCGATTCTGGCGAGAGGGCGTCCGTTGTGTTCAGATTGGCGCATGAACCTCACCGCTCGCCACGAATTCCCGGCCGGCGTCGATCGCGTCTACCGCATGTGCCTGGAACCCGAGTTCCTGAGCCAGGTCTGCCGGGACATCGGAGCGCTCGAGCACAGCGTCGACGTCGTTCCCGCCGGAGAGGGCGCCGTGACCCGCATCTCGCTGGAGGCCGAGACGGTGCCCGCGCTGGCGGGGCTGGCCGGCGCCACGCTGCGCGTGGGTCAGGAGATGGCGTGGGCCGAGCCCGCCCCGGACGGCTCGCGCGCCGCCCGCCTGCTGATCAAGGTCGTGGGGCTGCCGGTCGTCGTGGACGCCGAGGCGCGGCTCGCGCCGACGGCGTCCGGCTCGGCGATCGACTACGCCGGCGCCCTCCGGGTGGACGTCCCCCTGCTGGGCGGGGTGCTCGAGAAGCAGGCCGTGCCCTACGTGCTGCAGATCCTCGACATCCAGCAGGCCTCGGCGCACCGCTGGCTGGCCACGCACCCCTGACCGGACGCCCGCGTGCCCCGTCCGCTCCGGACGGGGCACGCGGCGGCGGCGCCGCTACTGCATGTGCGGGTAGGCGGTGGAGGTCGGCGGGACCATCGTCTCCTTGATCGCCCGCGGGCTGCACCAGCGGATCATGTTCCACAGCGAGCCGGCCTTGTCGTTGGTGCCGGACGCCCGCGCACCGCCGAACGGCTGCTGCCCGACCACCGCCCCGGTCGGCTTGTCGTTGATGTAGAAGTTGCCGGCCGTGAACCGCAGGCGATCCATCGTGTGGTTGATCGCCGTCCGGTCGGTGGCGAACACCGAGCCCGTCAGGGCGTACGGTGCGGTGGTGTCGACCAGTTCGAGCACCCGCTCGTAGTCGTCGTCGTCGTAGACGTACAGCCCCAGGATCGGGCCGAAGTACTCGGTGACGAAGATGTCGGCGGTCGGGTCCTCAGAGCGCACGATCGTCGGCCGGATGTACCAGCCCTCCGAGTCGTCGTAGGTGCCGCCGGCCAGGATCTCCATCCCGGGATCGGCCTTGCAGGTGTCGATGACGCGGCTCAGCTTCCTGAAGGCGCGCTCGTCGATGACGGCCGACGTGAAGTTCGCCAGGTTCCGGACGTCGCCGACGGCCAGCGCCTCCGTCTGCCCGATCAGGTCGTCCTTGAGGCGTCGCCACAACGACCGCGGCAGGTAGGTGCGGGACGCCGCCGAGCACTTCTGCCCCGAGTACTCGAATGCGCCGCGGATGAGCGCCGTCACCACGGCGGCGGGGTCGGCGCTCGGGTGGGCCAGCACGAAGTCCTTGCCGCCGGTCTCGCCGACGATGCGCGGGTAGCCGCGGTAGCCGGCGATGTTCTCGCCCACCTGCCGCCACAGGCCCTGGAAGACGCCGGTGGAGCCGGTGAAGTGGATGCCGGCCAGGTGCGGGCTGGCCAGCGCGATGTCGGAGACCTCCTTGCCGTGCCCGGGGACCATGTTGATGACACCACGGGGCAGGCCGGCGAGCTCGAGGATGTCCAGGAACTGTTGCGCGGCGAAGCTCTGGGTGAGGGCCGGCTTCCAGAGCACCGGGTTGCCCATGATCGCCGCCGAGGTCGGCAGGTTGCCGGCGATCGCCGTGAAGTTGAACGGCGTGATGGCGTAGACGAAGCCCTCCAGCGGCCGGTACTCCATCCGGTTCCACATCCCGGGGGTGCTGCGCGGCTGGTTGGCGTAGATCTCCTCGGCGTAGGCCACGTTGAAGCGCAGGAAGTCGATCAACTCGCAGGCGGAGTCGATCTCGGCCTGCTGCACCGTCTTGCCCTGGCCCAGCATCGTCGCGGCGTTCATCGCGGCCCGGTACGGTCCGGCGATCAGGTCGGCGGCCCGCAGGAACACCGCGGCCCGTTCGTCGAACGGCAGGGCCGCCCAGGCCGGCGCCGCGGCCAGCGCGCCGGCGATGGCCTGCTCGGCGTCGTCGTGGCTGGCCTGCTGCACGACGCCCAGCACGTGGGCGTGATCGCACGGCATCCGGACCTCGAGGCGGTCCGTGCCGGTTCCCGGACGCCGCTCGTCGCCGAACAGCCCCAGGATCTCGACGGGCTCGGCCGCGGAGAACTCCGCCAGCTTGCGTTCGAGCTCGGCCCGGTCGGGGGTCCCCGGCGCGTAGGACTTGACGGGCTCGTTGACCGGCTTGGGCACAGAAGTCTTCGCATCCACGGCGCCATGATGCCACCTGCGTGGGCGCGCGACCCGATCCCGCTACGGTCTCGCGGTGGCGGGCTTAGCCGGCGGCCGCGCGCCGCTTCTTAGCCGCCTCGACGGACGCCTTGAGGGCGGCCACCAGGTCGACGACCTCGGCGTCCTTCGGCGCGGACGCCGCGGACTCGGCGGGCAGCGGGACGCCCGCCAGTTTGGCGGCCACCACCTGCTCCAGCGCCTCCCGGTAGGCGTCGGTGAACTGGCCGGGGTCGAACTCCCCGCTCAACTGCTCGATGAACATCGTCGCCATCGCCATCTCGGCCTTGCTCGCCTGGAGTTCGCCGGGGGGCGCCGCGAACGAGCCGTCGCGCAGCTCGTCGGGCCACAGCATCGTGTGCAGCATCAGGACGTCGCCGGCCGGCCGCACCAGCGCCAGGGTCTCCCGGGACCGCAGCGCCACCTTGACGATGCCCGCTCGGTGCGCCTGCTTGAGCGCCTCCCGCAGCAGCACGTACGGCTTGACCCCCGGCCCCTCGGCCTCGAGGAAGTACGACTTAGCGTAGTAGGCCGGGTCGATCGCGTCGGGGTCGACGAACTGGACGATCTCGATGGCCTTGGCGCTCGGCAGCGGCAGGTCCTCGAAGTCGGACGCCTCCAGCGTCACCAGCCGCCCGTCCCCGGCGTCGTAGCCCTTGGCGATGTCCTCGTAGGGGACCTCCTCGCCGCACACCTCGCAGACCCGGCGGTACTTGATCCGGCCGCCGTCGGCGGCGTGCACCTGCCGGAAGGTGACGTCCTTCTCCTCGGTGGCCCCGTACAGCTTCACGGGGATCGTGACCAGGCCGAACGAGACGGCGCCCTTCCACAGCGATCGCGGCATGGGGACAGTGTGTCAGGCAACCGTGGTGGAGGGAATCAGGCCCCGGGCTCGGCTGCCAGGAGGCCCCACTCCTCCGGGCCGTACCACAGCAGGTCGGCGTCCTCGAGCAGGGCGCGGTGGGCCGGGTGCTCCCAGGCGTCCTCGACGCCGGCGCCGGCGACGGCCGCACGCACGGCGTCCACCCGCGGCCCGGCCGCCGGGTCGTCGGCGAACAGTGCGGTGACCTGGCCGAAGGCGAGCCGGTCCACGGTGACGGCCCCGAACTCCCCGCCGGCGTCGCGCGCCTCGGCGTCCGCCACGGCCACCAGGCGCCTGCCGTGCCGCAGCAGCGCGTCCAGGCCGGCGATGCAGCAGACGGTGCGCTCGGCGTCCTCGTCGTCGGCGGGACCCAGCCCGAAGGCATCCCGGAACGCCGGGGTGACCGCCCAGGCCGCCCCGGCCAGCACGGCCCCGGACGCCAGCGCGCGCAGTTCGTCCGCGGACACGGCCCGGAAGACGAGCATCGGTCAGCGCCGCCGCTTCTTCGGGCGGTTGGACCGCTGCTGCTGCGCCCTCCGCGCGGACGCCACCGGCGGCTCCCCGGCCGTGTCCTTGGCCTCCCCGGCGGGCTCCGGAGCCGCCTGCGCAGCGTCCGGGGACGCCTCCTCGACGGTCTGCACGGCGTGCCCGTCCTCGGCGGGACCGGTCAGGACGTGCCGCGCCTGGTGGGCCTCGGCCTCGACGCCGAGGGTCTTGGCGTTGAGGACGTTGCCCTGGGCGTCCGTCTGCACCCCGACCGTCGGGGCGGGCGCGACGTTGACCTCCAGGTTGAACAGGAAGGTGACGACCTCCTCCATGAAGGCGTCCATCATGGCCTGGAACATCTGGGCGCCCTCCCGCTGGTACTCGACCAGCGGGTCCTTCTGGGCCATCGCGCGCAGCCCGATGCCCTCGCGCAGGTAGTCCATCTCGTAGAGGTGCTCGCGCCACTTGCGGTCCAGCACGGTGAGCAGGACCTGCCGCTCCAACTGCCGCATGACCGGCGCCGTCAGCTGCTCCTCGCGGGCGTCGTAGGCGCGCATCGCGTCGTCGATGAAGTCGGCGACCAGCGCGTCGGCGGTGATGGCGGCGTCCTCGTAGTCGGACTGGTTCAGGCGCACCGGGTAGAGCGTGCGCAGCGACGCCCAAAGGTGGTCGAGGTCCCAGTCCTCGGCGAAGCCCTCGGTGTTGGCGCGGACGACCTGCTCCACGACCCGTTTGGTGGCCTCGCGCAGCTGCGGCTCGACGTCCTCACCCTCGAGGACGCGACGGCGGTCGCCGTAGATCGCGTGCCGTTGCCGGTTCATCACGTCGTCGTACTTGAGGACGTTCTTGCGCATCTCGAAGTTCTGCGCCTCGACCTGCTCCTGCGCGCTCTGCACCGCGTTGGTGACCTGCTTGTTCTCGATCGGCACGTCGTCGGGGATCTTGAGCACCTGCAGCACCCGGTCGATCAGGTCGCCCTTGAACAGGCGCATCAGGTCGTCCTGGAGGGAGAGGTAGAACCGGGACTCCCCCGGGTCGCCCTGCCGGCCCGACCGGCCGCGGAGCTGGTTGTCGATGCGGCGGGACTCGTGCCGCTCCGAACCGACCACGTAGAGGCCGCCGAGGCGCACTACCTCGGCGTGCTCGTCCGCCACCTGCTCCTCGAACGCCTTGAGCGTCTCGGGCCAGGCCGCTTCGTACTCCTCGGGGTGCTCCACGGGGTCGAGGCCCCGCTGCTTGAGCGCCAGGTCGGCGAGGAACTCGGCGTTGCCGCCCAGCATGATGTCGGTGCCGCGGCCGGCCATGTTGGTGGCCACCGTGACCGCGCCCTTCCGGCCGGCGAGCGCCACGATCGCCGCCTCCCGGGCGTGGTTCTTCGCGTTCAGCACCTCGTGCGGGACGCCGGCGAGCACCAGCCGCCGCGACAGCACCTCCGACTTCGCCACCGACGCGGTGCCCAACAGCACCGGCTGGCCCTTTTCGTGGCGCTCGACCACGTCGGCGACGATGGCGTCGAACTTCGCGTCCTCGGTCCGGTAGATCAGGTCGGGCTGGTCGATGCGGATCATCGGCTTGTTGGTTTCGATCGGCAGGACGCCGAGCCCGTAGATCTTCTGGAACTCGCTCTCCTCGGTCTTGGCCGTGCCGGTCATGCCCGCGAGCTTGTCGTACATCCGGAAGTAGTTCTGCAGGGTGATGGTGGCGAGCGTCTGGTACTCGTCCTTGATCTCGACGTGTTCCTTGGCCTCCAGCGCCTGGTGCAGTCCCTCGGAGTAGCGGCGTCCGATCAGGGTGCGGCCGGTGAACTCGTCGACGATGAGGACCTCGCCGTCGGAGATCACGTAGTCCTTGTCGCGCTTGAACAACTCCTTGGCGCGGATCGCGTTGTTGAGGTAGCCGATGAGCGGGGTGTTCGCCGACTCGTAGAGGTTGTGGATGCCGAGGCGGTCCTCGACGAGGGCGATGCCGGACTCCAGGATGGAGACGGTCTTCTTCTTCTCGTCGACCTCGTAGTGGCCGTCGACGGTGTAGCCGCCCTGCCCGTCGGGGATGGCCCGCTTCATCTGGGTGACCAGGCGGGCGAACACGGGGTACCACTTCTTGTTCTCCTCGGCGGGCCCGGAGATGATCAGCGGCGTCCGGGCCTCGTCGATGAGGATCGAGTCGACCTCGTCGACGATCGCGTAGTGGTGGCCGCGCTGGACGCAGTCGGCCAGCGACAGCGCCATGTTGTCGCGCAGGTAGTCGAAGCCGAACTCGTTGTTCGTGCCGTAGGTGATGTCGGCCGCGTAGGCGGCCCGCCGCTCCGACGGCGTCATCTGGGACAGGATGACGCCGGTCTCGAGCCCCAGGAAGTGGTGGATGCGGCCCATCTGCTCGGACTGGTACTGGGCCAGGTAGTCGTTGACGGTGACGACGTGGACGCCCTTGCCGGTCAGGGCGTTGAGGTAGCTGGGCAGCGTCGCGACCAGTGTCTTGCCCTCGCCGGTCTTCATCTCGGCGATGTTGCCCCGGTGCAGGGCCACACCGCCCATGATCTGGACGTCGAAGTGCCGTTTGCCGAGCACGCGCCGGGACGCCTCCCGCACCGTCGCGAAGGCCTCGGGCAGCAGCCGGTCCAGCGACTCGCCGTTCGCCAGGCGCTGCTTGAACTCGGCGGTCTGGCCCTTGAGTTCGTCGTCCGACATCGCCTCGAAGTCGGGCTCGATCGAGTTCACCTGGACGGCGATCTGCCTCAGTTGGCGGAGGATGCGCCCTTCGCCCATGTGCAGCATCTTGTCGAGAAAGCCCACGAGTGTTTCCTGCCTGGTCGGGAGTCGCCCCGGGGCTGGCCGGGGCTCGTCCCATCGTAGAGGGTGTTGCGCCCCGGCTCAGTCGGGCTCGGTCTCCCCCAGTTCGGAGTCGGCGATGTGGGTCGGGTCGAGGACGCGCTTGAGGAAGATGCGGGTGCGCTCCTCGCGGGGGTTCGAGATGAGCTGGGCCGACGGGCCCTGCTCGACGATGACGCCGCGGTCCATGAAGATCGTCCGGTCCGAGACGTCCCGGGCGAAGGCCATCTCGTGGGTGACGACCATCATCGTCATGCCCGCCTGGGCCAGGTCCCGCATGACGGCGAGCACGTCCCCGACGAGTTCCGGGTCGAGGGCCGCGGTCGGCTCGTCGAACAGCATGATCTTCGGGTCCATCGACAGGGCCCGCGCGATCGCCACGCGCTGCTGCTGGCCGCCGGACAGTTTCGCCGGGGCGTAGTCCATGCGGTCGGCCAGGCCGACCATCTCGAGGTTCTTGCGCGCGATCGCCTCCGCCTCGGCCTTCGAGCGCTTCAACACCTTGCGCTGGGCGATCGTGCAGTTGCCCAGCGCCGTCATGTTCGGGAACAGGTTGAACGACTGGAAGACCATGCCGACGTGGGTTCGGACCTGGTTGAGCTCGACGTCCGGGTCGGTCATCTCGGCGCCCAGCAGCTTGATCGAGCCGCTGGTGGGCTTCTCCAGCAGGTTGACGCAGCGCAGCAGCGTGGACTTGCCCGAGCCGGACGGCCCGATGACGCAGACGACCTCGCCCTGGGTGACGGTGAGGTCGATGCCGCGCAGCACCTCGTTGTCGCCGAAGCTCTTGTGCAGACCCGTGATCCGGATCGGGGGTTCGGTCGAGGAGAAGGTAGGAGTGAGGGCGCTCATCGCTTGGGATCCAGTTTCTTCTCGAGTTGGCCGGAGAGCCAGGTCAGCGGCAGCGTGACGATGAGGTACAGCAGGGCCGCCATCATCAGCGGGGTGGCGTTCGCGTTGACGCTCAGGGCGTCGCGGGCGAAGCTGGTGAGCTCCTTCGTCTGGATCGTGTTCCCGGCGATGAACAGCAGGGAGCTGTCCTTCAGCAGCATGACGAGCTCGTTGGTCATCGGCGGGATGACGATCCGCAGCGCCTGGGGCAGCACGACGAAGCCCATGGTCTGGCCCGACGTCATCCCCAGCGAACGGGCGGCCTCCTGCTGCCCCGGTGGGACGGCCTCGATGCCGGCCCGGATGATCTCGGCGCTGTAGGCGCCGGTCACCACGATGAGCCCGAGGACGCCGGCGCCCACCGCGCCGCCCGGGATCTGGAACCCGAACGCGATCGGGACGACGAACGCGAACGCGAAGATGGTCAGCAGCGCCGGGATGCCGCGGAACAACTCGATGAAGGCGACGGCGAACCAGCCGAGCGGGCCGCCGGCCACTTTCAGCACCGCGAGCAGGACACCGAGCAGCGACCCGCCCACGAAGCTGACGATGGTGTAGAGCAGCGTGTTGCGCAGCGCGATCAGCACGATGTTCGGCCACATCTTGGCCGCCACCTCGACGTTCGCGAACTGCTTGAAGATCGTCGGCCAGTCGGCGAGCAGCACGACCACCAGAATGACGAGGAGCCCCACCGCGTAGGACGCCGCGCGGCCCAGGCGCTGCCGCGCCGTCGGTTTCAGAGAGGACAGGATGCCCACGGTGCCTCCAACCACGGGTCACCCGGTGGGCCGGGCGGTGCCGGCCCACCGGTGAGGATCAGCCGAAGTACTTCTTGTACAGCGCGTCGTAGGTGCCGTCGGCCCGCATCGCCTTGAGCTGCGTGTTGACCGCGGCCAGGAGGGCGGGGTTCTTGTCCTTGGCGAACGCGAAGCCGTACTGCTCGTCGGTCTTGTAGGTCTCGACGATCTTGAAGTTCGCGTCGGCCTTCTCGTGGGTGCGGTTGACCGGCAGGTCCTGCAGGATCACGTCGATCTGGCGGGCCTGGATGGCCGGCCACAGGTCGCCGTCCGAGGGGAACTCCACGATCACGGCGCTGGCGGGCTTGTTCTTCTCCGTGTAGGACTTGCCGGTGGTTCCGGCCTGCACGCCGATCTTCTTGCCCGCGGTGCCCGCCAGGTTCGTGATGCCCGAGTCCGCGCGCACCAGCAGCGACTGCAGCGAGTCGTAGTAGGGGTCGCTGAAGTCGATGTTCTTCTTGCGCTCCTCCGTGATCGTCATGGCCGAAGCGCCCATGTCGCACTGGCCGGCGACCAGCACGGTGCCCGACTGCAGGGCGTTGAACTCGACGTCGATCACCTTGAAGGTGAGACCGAGCTTCTTCGCGATGGCGTCCATGATCTCGATGTCGAAGCCGCTGTAGCCCGTCGGCGTCGACGGGTCCTCGATCTCGAACGGCGGGTAGGGGACGTCGGAGCACGCGGTCAGGGTGCCGGGCGTGACCAGCTGGAACGCCGGGGCCGCGGTGGAGGCCCCGCCCGCGGGAGTGGTGGCCGGCGCGGTCGCCCCTCCGGACGCGCACGCGGACGTGGTCAGGGCGAACGCGGCGACGACCGTCGCCAGCACCTTCGTCTTCAACTTCTGCATCACCAGTGAGCCTCTTTCTCGATCACGGCTGGGCCCGCCGGCTGGTCCGTGCGCGGTGGGCGGCGTCGCGCCGGCCGACCGGGGCGACGCTGGGCACAGTACCGCCTCGCCGCCCCCCGCGGCGGATGTCCCAGCGCGCGTCTCCCCCCGGCCCTCCGCTCACGCCAGCGCGCGCACGAGCCGCTCCCCCAGCGTCCCCGCCGGGACCGCGGCAACATCCGTCAGCCCCAGCCAGGACGCCAGCGATCGCAGCTCCGCCGCGAGGCGGGGGGCCACGGCGTCCGGCCTCGCCCCCTCCTCGCTCCAGGCCGACGGCACCAGCAGGACGCCGCGGGTGCGGTCCGCCTTGAGATCCACCCGCGCGACGAACGTGTCGCCGGACAGGACGAGGTACACGTAGTAGCCGTAGCGGCGCCGGGCCGCGGGCGTGTAGGTCTCGATCCGGTAGTGGACGCCGAAGAGGTCCAGCAGCCGGCGGCGGTCGAACACCAGCGAGTCGAAGGGGCCGACCAGCGCCTGGGCGCTCAGCGACCGGGGGACGGCGGCCTCGTGCCAGAGCCAGTGCGGCCGGTCCAGACCCTCGATCTCCACGGGCTCCAGCTCGCCGGCCCTGGCCAGCCGTGCCACCGCCGCCGCGACCGGCGCCCGCTTCAGGTAGAAGTACGTGGCCAGCGCCCCCACGTCCGCGACGCCGAGGGCGCGGGCCGCCCGCCGGACCAGCGCGTCGTGGCTCCCGGCCTGGGAGGGATCGGGCACGGCGAGCACCGCGGCCGGCAGCACGTCCTCGGCCAGGCCGTAGCGGCGCTCGAACTGGGCGTTGCGACCGGCCACCGCGACCCGCCCCGAGTCGAACAGGTACTCGAGCACATGCTTGGCCTCCGACCAGTTCCAGCCCCAGTGCTCGCGCCGGCGCTCCTCGACGTTGTCGACGGACCTCGCCGTCAGGGGCCCGGACGCCAGGTCGGCCAGGATCCGGTCCACCAGCTCGGGCTTGCTCGCCAGGATGCGTCGGACGTCCGCGCCGGGCTGCTGCGCCCGGCGCCGCATGGCCCACCGTAGGTACGGCTGGAGTTCGACGTCCAGGAGGGAGGCGGCGTGTCCCCAGTACTCGAAGAGGCGGCGCGGTGCGGTGTCCGCGGCCCGGTCCAGCAGCCCGCGGTCGTAGGGGCCCAGCCGGGCGAACAGCGGGGCGTAGTGGGCGCGCACCGTCACGTTGATCGTGTCGATCTGGAACTGAGCGACGGAGTCGATCACCGCTTGGACGTGCCGCCCGGTCACCGTGGCCGGGCGGCGGCGGCCGAAGCCCTGCGCGGCCAGCGCGATCCGGCGCGCCTGCGCCGCGGAAAGCCGGCGGCCGGGCGTCACGCCCGGCCGCCGTCGCGTCGCGCCATCGGCTCAGGCCTCGTCGGCGACCTCCAGATGGATGACGCCGTAGTCGTAGGCCTTGCGTCGGTAGACGACGCTGGGCTTGCGGGTCTCGGCGTCCACGTAGAGGAAGAAGTCGTGCCCGACCAGCTCCATCTCGTCGAGCGCCTGGGCGAGGGTCAGCGGCACCGCGGTGAAGTTCTTCTCGCGGACGACCAGCGGGCCCTCGCCGGTCACCTCGACCCCGGCGACCGTGTGCTTGGCCGGGGTCTCCTCCTCCGCCGCCGGGCCCGCCGGCAGGCCGAACGCCTCGGGCTCCAGGGCCAACTGGTCGCCGATGCGCAGGCCGCGGCGCTGCTTGCGCCGGTCGGCCGCCTTGCGGAGCTGGGTCTTCAGCTTCTCCAGCGCCGCCTCGAACGCGATGCCCTTCTCCTCCGCGGCGGCCTCGGCGCGGACGACGGGACCCTTGCCGATGAGGGTGATCTCGCAGCGGGTCGCCAGCTCGGGCTGTTTCGCGTGCGGATAGGCGGACACCATGACCTCGACGCGGATCACGCGATCGCGCAGGCGCTCGATCGAGGCGATGCGCTCGGTGACCTTGCTGCGGAACTCGTCCGAGATGGTGCAGCGCCGGCCGGTGACGAGGACGTCCATGATGTACCTCCTAGTGGGAACGAAAAGACACTCGGGCCCGGCTCCACCCGCTGACGCGGGTGGCCGGCCTGAGTGCCATGCCTTCAACGTAGCGCACCGGGGCACCTTTGCGGAGGGGCTGGGCCAGCCTCTCGGCATGTCTCGGGGCCGGCGCCCGCGACGGCGGGAAACACACTCGTAACGCGAGGTAACCCGGCCCTAACGCAGCCCGCACCCGCCCGAAACACGCGCCCGGCAGGGTTTCGCCCATGATCAACGAGCTCAACACCGGCGACACCGCCTGGGTGCTGGCCAGCGCGGCCCTCGTGCTGCTGATGACCCCCGGTCTCGCGTTCTTCTACGGTGGCATGGTCCGCGCCAAGGGCGCGCTCAACATGCTGATGATGTCGTTCGTCGCCCTCGGCACGGTCGGCGTCCTGTGGGTGCTGTTCGGCTACTCGATGGCGTTCGGGGACTCCCTCGGCGGCGTGGTCGGCAACCCGCTGCAGTTCGCCGGGCTCACCGCCCTGCTGCGGCCCGAGGCGGTGGTCGGTACCGTGCCGGCGCTGGCCTTCGCCGCCTTCCAGGCCGCCTTCGCGATCATCGCGGTGGCGCTGATCTCGGGGTCGGTGGCGGACCGCACGTCGTTCCGCACCTGGACGGCCTTCACGGCGCTGTGGGCGGTGCTGGTCTACTTCCCGACCGCCCACTGGGTGTTCGCGTTCGACGGCCTGGCCGCCGAGCGCGGCGGCTGGATCGCCAACACGGTCAAGGCGATCGACTTCGCGGGCGGCACCGCCATCCACATCAACGCGGGCGCCGCGGGGCTCGCCCTCGCCCTCGTCCTGGGCCGCCGCCTCGACTTCGGCCTGCGGCCGATGCGCCCCCACAACATGACCCTCGTCATGCTCGGTGCCGGGCTGCTGTGGTTCGGCTGGTTCGGGTTCAACGCGGGCTCGGCCCTCGGCGCCAACGCCACCGCGGCGCTCGCCTGGGTCAACACCCTCGCCGCCCCGGCCGCAGCCCTGCTCGCCTGGCTGGTCGTGGAGCACTTCCGGGACGGCCACCCGACCTCGCTCGGGGCGGCGTCCGGCATCGTGGCGGGCCTGGTCGCGATCACCCCCGCCGCAGGCTCGGTCAGCCCCCTGGGCGCCGTGGCCATCGGTGCGGCGGCGGGCGTGGCCTGCGCCTACGCCATCGGGCTGAAGAACCGGTTCGGGATCGACGACTCGCTCGACGTGGTCGGCGTCCACCTGGTCGGGGGCCTGCTCGGCACCCTCGCCATCGGCTTCCTGGCCGACCCGGCCTCCCCCGCCGGCGTCGCCGGGCTCCTCTACGGCGGCGGCGCCGACCAGCTCGTGCGCCAGGCCATCGGTGCGGTCGCGGTGCTCGCGTACTCGTTCGCCGTCACCTACGCCATCGGCAAGGGCCTCGACCTGCTGCTCGGCTTCCGGGTCAGCCCCGCCGCCGAGAACTCCGGGATCGACCTGGCCGAGCACTCCGAGGTCGGCTACGACCTCAGCCCCGTCTACTACACCTCCTTCGACCGGGTCGGCCGAACGCTCCTGGTGGAGCCGGCCACGCTGCCCCCGCACGTGCTGGAGCACATCGCGGCCGTCCGGGACACCGGCGAAGGGACCGACCGCACGGAGGTGTCCGCATGAAGCTCGTGACCGCGATCATTGCCCCGGCGATGCTGGATCAGGTCCAGACCGCCCTCGTGCACTACGGCGTCCAGGGCATGACGGTCTCCGAAGTGACCGGCTACGCCCGGCAGCGGGGCCACAAGGAGGTCTACCGCGGGGAGACGCTCTCGATCCACTTCATCCTCAAGGTCCGCCTCGAGATCCTCGCCGCGGACGCGGACGTCGAGGGGATCGTCGGCACCATCGTGGCCGCCGCCCGGACCGGGGAGGTCGGCGACGGCAAGGTGTGGGTGACCCCCGTCGAGACCGTCGTCCGGGTCCGGACCGGCGAGACCGGGGAGGACGCCATCTGAGACACGGGCCCACCCTCCGGGCGGGGCCGGCCGGGCGACCGGCCGGCCCCGCTCAGCACGTCGGCCCCCGCCCGGCACGTCAGCCCCCGCCCGGCACGTCAGCCCCCGCCCAGCCGGCCGTCGCGCCCCGACC
>JAAYTZ010000024.1 GCA_012517965.1 Propionibacterium sp.
CGGTGCGCACCGTGTGCCCCGCTTCGCCCTCTGGCGGGCGCTCGGCGCCGCCGAGGGCCACTGGTGGCACAGCGTGCGCAGCGGCGGGCTCGTCCGGCGCTGCGGGGGGCTCGTCGAAGTCGCCGCCGATCGCCACCTCGCCCTCGGCGGGCCCCGTCCACCGGACGGTGAGCTCGCCCAGCGCCGCCAACTGCTCGAACGTCACCGCCCGCTCCCGGGCCAACTCCAGCAACGCCAAGAACCGGGCCACGACGACGGCGCGCTCCTCCGCGTCGGCGACGAGGGCCCGGAAGGTGCTGATGCCGGCGCGGCGGAGGCGCCCGACGAGGACGGCGGCCTGCTGCGTGACGCTGACCCGGGGCGCGTGCAGGTGGTCGAGGCTGATGGCCGGGGCCTCCTTGGGAGCCAGGGCTCGGGCCGCCAACCAGGCGAACCGGTCGAGGCCGATGGTCAGCTCGACCTCGGGCAGCAGGCGGCGGAAGTGCTCCTCGAGACCGCCGGGGCGGGGGTGGCGGCAGCCCTCCTCGTCCAGGCGGGCGCCGAGCAGGGCGGCCACCTCCTTGAACGCGCGGTACTGCAGGAGGCGGGCGAACAGCAGGTCGCGGGCCTCGAGGACGGCGAAGTCCTCCGGATCCTCGACCTCGCCCTGGGGCAGGAGGCGGGCGGCCTTGAGATCGAGCAGCGTCGAGGCGACGACGAGGAAGGAGGTGGTTTGCTCGAGGTTCCAGGGCTCGACGCCGGACTGCCCCGACTGGCCCTGCCGGATGTGGGCGATGAACTCGTCGGTCACCCGCGACAGCGCCACCTCGGTCACGTCCAGCTTGTGCCGGGTGATGAGCTGCAGCAGCAGGTCGAACGGCCCGGAGAAGTTCGTGAGGGTGACGGTGAAGGTGGGCACGCGGCGTCCGTCAGGGAGTCAGTCGCTGCACGAGGCGCGCCGCGCCGCCGTGGGCGTACACGTCGGCGATGGCCTCGGCGACCGCGGCGCGGATGATGCGTCCCCGATCCACGGCGAGGCCGTGCTCGGCGCGCAGGGTCAGGCGCAACCGCTCGAGGGCCAGTAGCTCCTCGCTGCTCACGTAGACGGTGATCTTCTCCTCGTGCCGCACCCGGCCGGACGGCGAGGGCGCTGCTCCCGGGCGGAGACGCGGGGCGTCCTGGGCGGGGGCCGGCTGTTCGGGGTCCTGGGCGGGGGCCGGCGGGACGGCGGGCGGCGGGACGGCGTCCGGGCCGGTGGGGCGGAACAGTTCGGCGGCGCCGGGCAGGTCTACGCGCCGTGGCACCGGGCGAGCACCTCCCTGGCCAGGGTGCGGTAGGCGCCGGCACCGGCCGACGCGGGCGCGTAGCTGGTGATCGGCTCGCCGGCGACCGTGGTCTCGGGGAACTTGATCGTGCGCCGGATCACCGTGTGGAACACCTGGTCGCCGAACGCCTCGACCACCCGCTGCAGCACCTCGCGGGAATGGACCGTGCGTCCGTCGTACATGGTGGCGAGGATGCCGAGCACCTGCAGGTCGGGGTTGAGGCGCTCCTGCACCTTCTCGATGGTGTCGGTGAGCAGGGCGATGCCACGCAGGGCGAAGAACTCGAGTTCGAGGGGCATGATCACCTGGTCGGCGGCGGTCAGCGCGTTCACGGTCAGCAGCCCCAGCGAGGGGGCGCAGTCGATCAGGATGACGTCGTACTCGCCACGCACGGGCTTCAGGACCCGGCGCAGCGTCTGCTCGCGGGCCACCTCGGACACCAACTGCACCTCGGCGGCGGAGAGGTCGATGTTGGCGGGGAGGATGTCCATGTTGGGGGTGACCGACTCGAGGATGACGTCGTGGACGTCCACCCCGCGACCCAGCATCACGTTGTAGATGGAGCGGTCGAGGGTGTGCGGGTTGACCCCCAGCCCCACCGACAGGCTGCCCTGGGGGTCGAAGTCGACCAGGAGGACGCGGCGTCCGGTCTCGGCGAGCGCGGCCCCCAGGTTGATGGTGGTCGTCGTCTTGCCGACGCCCCCCTTCTGGTTGCACATGGCGATGATCAGGGCGTGCTTCGGGCCGTCGGCGGGCGGGACGGGCTCCGGCAGAACCGGAAGCGGGCGCCCCGTCGGGCCCAACTCCTCGGCCTGCTCCGGCGGCACCTCGGTGGCGAACAGCGGTTCCTCGCTCACGGCTTCCCTCTCCCCGCGCGCCCGGGGCGTCCGAGCGCCTTCGGGGCACTTTACCGAGTGTCCCCGGCGCCGTGCCCGGGAGGAGGCCCCGCGGACGGGTGGGGTCCCTGGGCGGCCGGGTCTGCCCGAGCGTGTGGGGTGGGGAACCCGGGCGGGGGTGGCCGGGCAAGCGTGTCGGTGGCTACCCTGCGGCGGACGAAGGAGGGCGTGATGGCGGTGGAATTCCAGGTGACGTTCGACGCGGCGGATCCCGAGGCGCTGGCGGAGTTCTGGGCGGCTGCGTTGGGGTACGTGCGCGACGAGCCGCCCGTCGGCTATCCGTCGTGGGACGCCTTCCTGGACGCCATCGGCGTCAGGCCCGAGGAACGGGACGCCGCAGCGGCGATCCACGACCCGGAGGGCAAGGGTCCACGGCTGTACTTCCAAAAGGTGCCCGAGGGCAAGACGGCCAAGAACCGGGTGCACCTCGACCTGCGGGCGGCCACCGACGCCCGCGACTACCAGACGCGGATGGAGATGCTGGAAGCGGAGTGCGCGCGACTGGTGGCGCTGGGGGCGGAGCGCGTCCGCCGGTTCGAGAAGAGCGTGACATCGTTCGGGTTCATCACGATGCGGGACCCCGAGGGCAACGAGTTCTGTCTCGATTGACCGCACGGAGGCCGCCTACACTGGCCGGACGGCGTCCCGATCGGGGTGGCCGGCCGGCACCAGGGAGGTGGGGATGGACCCGACGCAATGGGGAGCGCCGTTCCCGCTGGTCGTCGCCGCGTTGCACGTGATCGTGATGCTCCGGGCTTCGGGCACCTACCTGGTGGGTCGGGCCGTCGTCGCCGGCACCGCGCACACCCGTTTCGCCCACCTGGTGCAGTCGGCCGGGTACCGGAGGGCCGCGGAACGCATCGACCGCTGGGGGCCGCCGGCCGTGGCGGTGTGCTTCCTGACCATCGGCGTGCAGACGCTCGTCAACCTGGCGGCGGGAGCGGCCCGGATGCGGCTGAGGCACTACCTGCCGGCGATCGCCATCGGTGGGCTCGCGTGGGCGCTGATCTACGCGACCATCGGCTTCGCGGGCTTCGCCGCCATCGGCACCCTCTGGGAGCGGTCGCCGGTGCTGGCGGTGCTGGTCGTGGGCGGCGGCGCGACGGCGCTGGTCGTCTACCTCGTCCGGCAGGTCCTGCGCGCCCGCGCCCGCCGGGCGGCCGCGTCCCTGACGTGAACCTGGGCCGAGATGCCGGTCGTGCGTCGGCGTGCCGGCGCTGGGGTCGAGGGAACGGTCGCCGCGGAGGTGTCGCCCTGCGTTGACCCGGCCCTGGCAGGGTGGTCCCTGCGGTTCGCGCGGGTGTTCGGGGTCGGCGCCGTGACCGTCGGCGAACAGTGCAGTCGATGTGGGGGCGTCTGCCCCATCGGATCTCCTGCACTGTCTGGCGAGTGGGCCCCACGCTCGTCGCTCGAGGGCTTGGGCCGAGGGGCGCTGGTTTGACTGGTCTCGGTGGGCCCCACGCTCGTCGCTCGAGGGCTTGGGTCGAGGGGCGCTGGTGTGTCTCCTGGCGCCGCGCCGATCGCTGGGGCGAGTCGGGGGTGGCCGGGACGACGAGAAACGCACACTCGATGGGGTGCCGGCCGGGGTCGGACGCCGGACTGGGCGTTGAGTGTGCGGGAATCAGGGTGGCGCGGTCGGGTGCGCTCCGGGCCCTGCCTCGCTGGCCGGCCGAGTGCTGTGGATAACCCCCGAGACGACCGCCCAAGTGCCGCGCGTCGTGCCATCATGCGGGGGTTCCCTCCCCAGGAGACTGAGATGAAACGGATCATCCTCGGCGCCGCCGCGCTGTCCGCCCTGCTCACCGGCGGGTGCACCGGACCGGCCCCCACCCCCACCCCCACCGGACCCGTCGCGACCGGCCCGGCCGCGCCCAGCCCAGCGGCCACCCCGTCACTGTGCCCCAGGACACCCGGAGCCACCCCGACGCCCTGCACCCAGGCCCAGCTCGACGAACTCGTCGCCAAGGCCGCCCTGTACGCCGAAGCCGAACAGGTCTACCGCCGGTTCTTCGAGGAAGACGGCAAGCTGGGTATGGCGGGGAAGGATGCTTCTCCGGCTGTTCTAGAACTTCTCGGTGGACCGTTCGTTGAGAGCTATAAGGCTGAGAGGAAATCGCTCATCGGTGTGACGTCCAACGGGTACGGCGATATTCGCTACGTCAAACCAGCTCCCGGCCAGAGCGAACAGGGCTCGGAAGTGGCTCTCTCCGTGTGCGCTGATGGCTCCCGGTACGTTGCCTACCGCGACGGCAATCAGATCGGGCACCTTGGCACGCGCCAGAGCGTCTTCTTCTTCAAGACGGTTGATGGATCACTGCGGATCTGGTGGCAACTCTCCACCAAGGTGTCGTCGTGCTAGGGCGCGGGCTCAAGGTCATGGCGTGCGTCGTCATGACAGCCGTGAGCGTTGAGCCCTACGCTCTCGCTGCTGAGCCTCAGCCCATAGGCCAGCCGCCAGTCGTTGCCATCGACCGCGGGTCTGCGAGCCTCATGGTGGAGTTGGGCGGAAGCGCGGAGTCGGGAGGGACCGGCTCCGAGTCTGGTGCGGCGGCCAGCGGCAGTTCGGGCGGAGGCTACTACGGTTCCACTAGTCCGGCGTCAAGTGGATCGGGGTCCAACTCGGCTTCGTCGGCGCCCCCGGTGCCGTACGACCCGGTCTACGGCTACCACGGTGACGGCTGGGTGTTCGTGGACGAGCACCACGGCGAGGTGATCCCCGAGTGCGTGGTGGACGTGATGTACGTGTGTCCGAGTCCGCTGGATCTGGCGGACGTGGCGGCGGCCGCGCCGGCGGCGTCCACCCCGGCCGCGGCTCCGACGTTCGCCGAGACCGAGGCGATGGTGACCCGGGTCCTGGTGCAGCTCGAGGTGCCGAAGCCGAGCATCCGGCTGGGTCCGGACCCTTCGGTCAACGAGTGGAACATGGCCGTCGTCGGCCATCCCGTCTGGCTGTGGACCGACGAGCCGGCCACCAGGTCGGCGACCCTGTCCGCGTACGGCTACGACTTCGACCTGTCGGCGAGCCGCGACTCGGTGACCTTCACCCTGGGCGACGGCTCCCCCGCCCTCACCTGCACGTCGACGACGCCCTACCCGGGCGGGGCCGCCGTGGTGGGGCATCCGTCGCCCGACTGCGGCCACGTGTACACCCGGGCCTCGCTGCCGGCGGGCAGCTACCTCGTGCGGGCCACCGCCCACTGGACGGTGTCGTGGTCGGCCCTCGGCTACTCGGGCACGCTGCCCATGCCGCTGACGTCGCTGCGACGGGTTCCGGTGGGCGAACTCCAGTCCATCCGCCAGTCCTGAGCGCCCCGCGCCGAACAGGTCGCCGTCGACATGCGGGGCAGCGCCTGCGAGCGGCGTCCACGAGGCGTCCGGGACCAGCCCCCAGCCGGCCCGCTCAGCGGGCGCCGGCAACGGCCGGAGCGTCACCGGCGACGCAGAAGACCACGCTGAACGGCGGCTCTCCGGCGACCTCGGCCCGCGCCCGCAGCACTCCCAGCAGCGCGGCCCACGCGTCCGGCTCGCGCACCGCGAGCGGCTCCCACCCGGCCCACAGCAGCGCGGTCGGACGCTCCAGGTCGGTGAGGCAATCCCACAGGGCATCCAGGTTGTGCCCGAAGTGCGCGGGGAACGCCAGGGCCGCGGCGACGGCGTCCAGCGCCTCACGCTTCGAGGGCCCCCCGGACACCACGGCGACGCGCCAGCCCGCGCGGTCCAGGGTCCGGGCCAACTCCTCCACCGGACGCACCGACAGCCTCACCGCCCCCGTCAACGGGCGGCCGGCCTGCAGAGGGCTCATGGGCGGATCCTCTCGAACGACGCGTAATGGTCCCCCGTGTAGTAGTACTCCTCGTTGGCCGCCCCGTAGTCCGGGCCGCCGGTCACGATGCGCCGCGCCCCCCGGTCGTCCTCGCCGGGCGTCGGCACCGTGAACTCCCTGTAGTAGCCGCTCGCCCGCTTCGGCAGCAAGCCCTCGAAGTTCCCGAAAACCGAGCCGTCCTTGCGCGTCGGGAACGGCGGTCCCGCCTTGATCTCCGCCAACGTCGCGGACGCCTCCGGCGGCAGTTCCGCGAGGCTCACCCAACTCAGCCCGGACGCCGGGTCGGCGCTCTCCGCGCGTGTCGGCGAACTGGACGCCGCCACCCCCGGGCCCGGGCCGCCCGTCGGCGTCCGCGTCGTCACCCACCAGGCGCCCACCAGCAGGGCCAGGACCGCCAGCGCGGCGACGAGCCTCGCAGCGGCCGCCCCGACCCGGCCGGTCACGACGGTGTGGTGGTGTACGCGTCCAGCCAGCCGAGCCCGGTGACGGTGTCCCCCGCCGGGTAGTACTCGCAGCCGACCCAGCCGGAGTAGCCGGCGCGGTCCAACACCCGCAGCACCCAGGGGTAGGACAGTTCGCCCCGGTCGGGTTCGTGGCGCTCGGGCACCGAGGCGATCTGCACGTGCCCGAGCCGCCGCGCGACCCGCTGGATGAGCCGGGTGATGTCGCCGTCGGTGCACTGGGCGTGGTAGAGGTCCAGCTGCAGCCGCACGTCGGGATGGTCGATCTCGTCCAGCAGCACCAGCGCCTGCCGGACGCTCCGCACGAAGTAACCCGGCATATCGTACGGGTTGAGCGCCTCGATCACCACCAGCGTCTGCTGGGCGGCCGCGGCCTCGGCGACGAACCGCAGGTGCTCGATGTAGCGGGCCCGGGTCGCGGCGTCCGCGGGATCGCCCACCCCCGCCATCAGGTGCACCGTCGGGCAGTCGAGCAGGTTGGCGTACCACAGGGCCTTCTTGGCGCCCTCTCTGAACTCCTCTTCGCGCCCCGCCACGCAGGCCGTGCCGCGGTCCCCCGCCGCCCAGTCGCCCGGCGGCGAGTTGAACAGCACGCACGACAACCCGTAGGCGTCCAGGCGGTCCTTGATCTGGTGCGCGCGGTAGTCGTACGGGTACTGGAACTCGACGGCCTCGAACCCCGCATCGGACGCCGCGGCGAACCGATCCAGGAACGGCAGCTCGGTGAACAACGTCGACAGGTTGGCGGCGAAACGAGGCATGGCGAGCTCCTTACGGTCAGCTACCCCCAAGCATGGCTCACATACGCCGCCCGCGCCCGGACAGGACACGGCCCCGCTCACCGGGCGCGCGGGTGCGCGGTGAGGAACACCTCCCGAAGATGCTCGACGGTCACCAGCGTGTACACCTGCGTGGTGGTCACCGAGGCGTGCCCCAGCAGTTCCTGCACCACCCGGATGTCCGCGCCCCCGTCGAGCAGGTGCGTCGCGAACGAGTGCCGCAGCGTGTGCGGGCCGACCTCGGCCGCGATTCCCGCGGTCCGGGCGTGGGTCTGCACCGCCTGCCAGGCCGACTGCCGCGACAGCCGCCCACCGCGCGCGTTGAGGAACAACCCCGGCCCCGGACGCCGCGCCCGCGCGCTCAGCTCCGGACGCCCGCGCACCAGGTAGGCCCCGAGCGCCGCCCGCGCGTAGGAGCCCAACGGCACCACCCGTTCCTTGCGCCCCTTGCCGAACAGCCGCAGCCCGGCGTCCTCGTCGTCGAGCCGGCCCGTGACGTCGTCCACGTCGAGCCCCACGGCCTCGCTGATGCGCGCCCCGGTCCCGTACAGAAGTTCGAGCAGGGCGGCGTCCCGCAGCCCGGACGCCGTCGTGCGGTCCGGCGCCTCCAGCAGCCGCTGCACGGCGTCCAGCGGCAGGGCGTGCGGCAGCCGCCGCGGCTGCTTCGGCGGGGACACCCCGGCCGCCGGATCGTCGGACGCCGAGCCGTCCAGCACCGTGAACGCATGGAACGACCGCACGGCCACCACAGCCCGCGCCACACTGGACGCCGCCAGCCCCGGCCGGCCCGCTCCTCCGGCCACAGCCGCTCCCCCGGCCCGCAGGTGGCCCGCGAAGCCCGCCACGTGCTCCGGCGTGACCGCGGCGAGCGTCGCCACCCCCACCCCGGCCAGGTACTCCCCGTACCGCGCGAGGTCGCGCCGGTACGACGCCACCGTGTTCGGCGACGCCCCCCGCTCGACGGTCAGGTGGTCGAGGTAGACCGCCACGGCGTCCGGCACCAGCACGCGACGCCCTCAGCCGTGCGCCCGCAGCCGGGCCAGTTCGGCGTCCCGGTCGTGCTTGGCGTCCCGCGCGGGCCAGGACGCCGACGGCGTCCGCAACCCGTCGACGCGCCCCGTGCGCAGCGCGGCGTATGCGCTGAGCGCCCCCACGACCATCGTCGGGTTCTGCACCCGGCCGGCGTAGATGGCGTCGACGAGGTCGTCCAGCGGCACGAGGACGACGTCCATGTGCGCCTCCTCCCCGTCGGCCACGAACCCCTCGGGGCGGTCGCACGGGGTCAACCCCCGGGCCAGGTAGACGCGCAGCGACTCCTGCAGGCAGCCGGGCGACGTCATGTAGTCGACCAGCACCCGCCAGTCGGACGCCGCCACACCGGCCTCCTCGGCGAGCTCCCGCTCGGCGGCCGCCAGCCAGTGCTCCCCGTCGAGGTCAAGCAGGCCCGCCGGCGGCTCGAGCAGCCGGAACCCCACGGGGTGCCGGTACTGCCGCACCGCGAGCACCCGCTCCTCGTCGTCGAGCGCGATCACCCCGACGGCCCCGGTGTGGGCCAGGTAGTCGCGGGTCATCACCTCCCCCGAGGGGGTGCGCACCCGGTCGCGCACGAACTCCTGGATCACCCCCCGCCCCAGGGAGCCGTGCTCCACGATCGGCCAGTGCACGATCTCGTCGGCGATCTCGCCGGCGGCCAGCACCGGCAGGTCGAGTTCCATGGTCAGTCCTCCCCGAACAGCCGCTGCGCCTCCTGGCGCGCCAGCGCCGCCCGGATCAGGGCGACGAACAGCGGGTGCGGCCGCGTGGGCCGCGACTTGTACTCCGGATGCGCCTGCGTGCCCACGTAGAAGGGGTGCCCCGCGCGGTCGAGTTCGACGAACTCGACCAGCGACCCGTCGGGCGAGGTGCCCGACACGTGCAGCCCCGCGAACTCCAGTTCGTCGCGATAGGCGTTGTTGACCTCGTAGCGGTGCCGGTGCCGCTCGGTCACCGCCAGTTCACCGTACGCCTCGGCCACGAGCGAGGCCGGGGTCAGCCGCGCCGGGTACGACCCGAGCCGCATGGTGCCGCCCAGGTCCCCCTCGCCGGCGACGATGCGCTCCTGCTCGGCCATCGTCGAGATGATCGGCGTCGTCGTGTCGGGGTCGAATTCGGTGGACGCCGCGTCCGGGTGCCCGCAGAGGGTGCGGCCGGCCTCCATCACCATGCACTGCAGCCCCAGGCACAGCCCCAGCGTCGGGACGCCGTTCTCGCGGGCGTACCGCAGGGCGCCCAGCTTCCCCTCGACGCCGCGGATGCCGAAGCCGCCCGGCACCACCACGGCGTCCACCCCGCCGAGCTGCTCGGCGGCGCCCTCCGGGGTGGCGCACGTGTCGGACGCCACCCACCGGATCGTCACCTTCGCCCAGTTCGCGAACCCGCCGGCCCGCAGCGCCTCCGAGACGCTCAGGTAGGCGTCCGGCAGGTCGATGTACTTGCCGACGAGCGCGACCGTCACCTCGTGGCGTGGGTGATGCACCCGCTCCAGCAGGTCGTTCCAGGCCCGCCACTGCACGTCGCGGAACTTGACCCCCAGCCGGCGCACGACGTAGGCGTCCAGGCCCTCGTCGTGCAGCACCTTGGGGATGTCGTAGATCGAGGGGGCGTCGGGGCAGGAGACCACGGCCTCCTCGTCGACGTCGCAGGCGTTGGCGATCTTGCGCTTGATCGCCTCGGGGACGTCGCGGTTCGCCCGGCACACGAGGGCGTCCGGCACGATGCCGACCTGGCGCAGGGCCGCCACCGAGTGCTGGGTCGGCTTGGTCTTCATCTCCCCGGACGGGCCGATGTAGGGCACCAGCGACACGTGCAGGAACAGCACGTTCGCCCGCCCGATCTCGCGGCGCACCTGCCGCGCCGCCTCCAGGAACGGCAGCGACTCGATGTCGCCCACGGTGCCGCCGATCTCGTGGATCACCACGTCGACGCCCGGCCCGGCCAGGGCCAGCATCTCGTCCTTGATGGCGTTCGTGATGTGCGGGATCACCTGCACGGTCTCCCCGAGGTAGTCGCCGCGGCGCTCCTTGGCGATGACGCTCGAGTACACTTTGCCGGTGGTCACGTTGGCGTCGGCGGTGAGGTCGACGTCCAGGAACCGCTCGTAGTGGCCGATGTCGAGGTCGGTCTCCGCGCCGTCCTCGGTGACGAACACCTCGCCGTGCTGGAAGGGGTTCATCGTGCCGGGGTCGACGTTGAGGTAGGGGTCGAGTTTCTGCATCGTGACCCGCAGCCCGCGGGCCACCAGCAGCGAGCCGAGGCTGGACGCCGTCAGGCCCTTCCCGAGGGAGGAGGCGACGCCCCCCGTGACGAATACGTGCTTGGTCGTTCGCGTCTGTCCCACGGGCCTCCAGCCTAACCCGAACCGACGCCGCCCCGCGCCCCCGCCCAGGGCCGGACGCCGCAGGGGTTCCACCGTCGACCGCGACCCGCGATCCTTGTCCCATGAACGTCGAACTGGCCGAGGTGCGGGACTTCCTGGCCCGGCACGCCCCCTTCGCCGACCTGCCCGCGGCGGCCCTGGACGCCCTGCCCGCCCAGTTGACGGCCCGCTACTTCCGCCGCGGCACCACGCTGGTGGCCGTCGGCCAGCTCAACAGCACGATGTTCATCCTGCGGTCGGGGGCCGTGGACATCAAGGACGCCCACGGCGCGCTCGTCGAGCAGGCCGACGAGGGCGCCTGCTTCGGCATGTCGAGCGTGCTGTCGGGCGGCCCCTCGGCGTTCACGATGATCGCCGTCGAGGACACCCTCGCCCTGCTGATGCCGGGGGCCCTCTTCCACGAGCTGCTGCGCACCCAGCCGGTGTTCTCGGCGTTCTTCATGCAGCAGCAGGCCAGCCGCATCCGCTCCGCGGTGCGCGCGGTTCAGGTCGACGACGCCGGCGCCGCCATCCTGCGCACCCGCGTGGCCGACATCGCACGCCGCGCCCCGGTCACGATCGCGCCGGGGGCGTCCATCAGGGAGGCCGCCCAGATCATGTCGGAGCAGCGCATCTCCGCGATCCTGGTGACGGACGCCGACCGGCTCGTCGGCATCCTGACCGACCGGGACCTGCGCCGCGTCGTCGCGACCGGCGCCGACTGCGGGCAGCCGGTCTCGACCCAGATGACCGCCGACCCGATCACCGTCACCGGGGACGCCCTCGCGTTCGAGGTGCTGATGGGCATGATCCAGCGGCGCATCCACCACCTGCCGGTGGTCGACGGCGGCCGCCCCGTCGGCATGGTCACCGCCGGGGACCTGATGCGCCTGGAGCAGACCAATCCCGTCTACCTGGTCGGCGACATCACCAAGCAGACGACCCTCGACGGCCTGGTGGCGTCGGCGCGGCGGCTGCCCCACGTCGTGCAGACGCTCGTCGACCAGGAGATCCCCGCCGACGACATCGGCCGAGTCGTCACCGCCGTCGGGGACGCCCTCGCCCGCCGCCTGCTCAACCTGGCCGAGGACGAACTCGGGACGCCCCCGGTGCGGTACTGCTGGGTGGCGTTGGGCTCGCAGGGCCGGATGGAGCAGGGGCTGGGCTCCGACCAGGACTCCGCCCTGCTGCTGGACGACGCGTACGGGCCGCAGCACGAGGCCTACTTCGCGACGCTGGCCGAGCGGGTCGTGGCCGGCCTGGAGGCCTGCGGCTACCCACGCTGCCCCGGCGACGTCATGGCGACCAACCCGGCCTGGCGGCTGCGGCTGACCGACTGGGCGGTCCACTTCGCCCGCTGGATCAACTCCCCGGACGCCGAGTCGCTCCTCCACACGCAGACGTTCTTCGACATGCGGCCGCTCTACGGCGACAACGCCCTCTACAGCCGGCTGGCCTCCTCGGTGGCGGCGGCCGCGCCGGGCTCGGCGCGGTTCCTGCAGCAGCTCGCGACGCAGGCCCAGGCGTGGAAGGTGCCGCTGGGTTTCTTCCGCGACTTCACGGTCTCCGACTCCGGGGACCACCGCAACACCCTGGACCTGAAGGCCGGCGGCATCGCCGCGGTCGTGCAGATCGCCCGGTTGCTGGCGCTGTCGCGCGGGATCACCGTGGTCAACACCGCCGAGCGGCTGAAGGCGGCGGCCGCGGCCGGCGCCCTCTCGGCGGAGAACGCGCAGAACCTCGTGGACGCCTACGAGTTCCTGCAGGAGGTGCGCCTCACCCACCAGGCCCGGCAGTTGCGGGCCGGGGTGGCCCCCGACAACCGCGTGAACCCGGCCGACCTGACCAGCTTCGAGAAGCGGCACCTGCGGGACGCCTTCGAGATCATCCGCAAGATGCAGGGCGCGCTCGGCCACGTCTACCAGACCCAGTTCACGTCATGACCGGCCGGCCTGAGCGCGGCGAGCCCCGGCCGCTCCGGCGAGGTGCGTCGTGAACGCCTTCGTCCTCTTCGGCGACCCGGTGGCCCGCGGCCGGGCGAAGGCGGCCCGCACCGCCCGCGGGCCGCTCGCCGACTACTACGCGGTGCCCGTGCCGACCCCGGAGATGCCGGCGTCCCGGCTGCGGCTGCTGGCCCTCGACATCGAGACCACCGGGCTCGACCCGGCCCGCGACAAGGTGCTCAGCGTCGGCTTCGTGCCCGTCGACGGGCTCGAGATCATCCTCGGGGGGGCCAGGAGCATGGTGTTGCGCGGCGTGGCCGACGTCGGCCAGTCGGCGACCCTGCACCACCTGACCGACGACCTGGTCTCCGGCGGCCTCGACCGCGTCGAGGCCCTGACGGCGACGTTGCAGGCGCTGGCCGGCCGGGTGCTGCTCGCCCACCACGCCCCCATCGAGGTGCAGTTCCTGTCGAAGGCCTGCCAGGAGTTCTTCGGCGCCCCCTTCGTCACCCCGGTCGTCGACACGATGCTGCTGGCCAACCGCATCGTGGCCCCCGGCTTCGACGACGAGGCCCGCATCAACGAGTTGCGCCTGTGGAACGCGCGCGCCCGCTACGGGCTGCCCCGCTACTCGGCCCATCAGGCGGCCACCGACGCCCTCGCCTGCGCTGAGTTGTACCTCGCCCAGGTCGCCGAGTTCGGTAAGGACCCGACGCTGAAGTTCCTCACCACCTAGCCCCCGCCCCGACAGGGGCCCGGAACGGCGGCCGGGGATGCCATCACGCGCGAGGAGAGATGCTGCAGATCCGCAGCACCCCTTGTCAGGAGCCCATTGAAGAACCCGGGTGCTGCGTATCCGCAGCAGCATTCGGGTCAGGTGCCCCATTGAAGACCCGGGTGCTGCATATCCGCAGTAGCTCGCGCCAGGTGCCATTGAAGACCCCGGCCGCCCGCCGGCCACCACCGCACCCACGCGTCCCGGTCACGCGGCCAGTCGGGTGCTGCGTATCCGCAGCAGCATTCGGCTCTGACAAGCAGGGCTGCTCATACGCAGCACCTGCGTGCGTGCGCGGCGCGGGAAGACCGCCGCCCTCTCGTGGCGGTCGACGGACGCCACCTCCGTACACTGGCCCGAACCCGCCACGAGTCGAAGGAGCACCAACCATGGCCCAGCAGAACTCCCCCGTCACCGAGTCCAGCGCCCACCTCGGGCTGCTCGACGCCCTGGCGGTCCAGCCGGACGCCATCACCTCGCGCGTGGTCGTCAACAACGACCTGATGCGCGTCGTCTACTTCGCGTTCGACACGGGCGGCATGCTCACCGAGCACAGCTCGCCGCGCGCGGTCGTGGTGCAACTGCTGACCGGCGCGATCCGGTTCAGTGTCGACGGCGCCGAGCACGCCATGGTTCCGGGCGACGTGATCTATCTCGCCCCCGGCGCCCGCCACGCCCTCGTCGCGGACGCCCCCAGTCACCTCAGCCTCGTGATGGTCGACACCGAGGCCCGCTGACGAACCTCAGTGGATCGCCTTGAGCCCGATCACGCCGCCGACGATCAGCGCCAGGAACAGCACACGCAGCGCGGAGACGGGCTCCGTTCCGGTCGCCATGCCGAAGCCGACGGTCAGCGCAGCCCCGATGCCGACCCACACCGCGTAGGCGGTGCCGGTCGGCAGGTCGCGCATCGCCACGGCCAGCCCGCCCATGCTGATGATGGTCGCGACGACGAAGATCACGCTGGGGATGGGTCGGCTGAGCCCCTCCGACCGGCCGAGCGCGATCGCCCAGACGGCCTCGAACACCCCGGACAGCACCAGGATCAGCCACGCCATGACCCGCCCTCCCGGCCGTCTTGTCGCGCTCCGGGTACGGCTCCCTCGTCCGGGGGTCCCGACGGGCACCCACCATCGAGGGTGGCACAGCCCGCCACCGGGGGCCAAGTCGGGGCCGTCCTCGATCCGCACCACCGCCGCCGACCGAGCGCATAATGGTCAGACCGAACCAACGGCGGTTCGGGACCCGACCAGGAAGAGCAGCGCATGAGCACCAGCCTCGCGACGGAACTGCGCACCTGCCTCGGCCACGATCAGGTGGCGGACCGTCCCCTCGATCTGGCCCGGATGGCGCACGACGCCTCCCACTACCTGCTGCAGCCGAGCGTGGTGGTCGTCGCCCGCACGGGCTCCGACGTGGCGGAGGCCGTCCGGATCGCGGCCCGGCACCAGGCCCCGGTGACGTTCCGCTCCGGAGGCACCTCGCTGTCCGGGCAGGCGCAGACCGACGGCGTCCTGATCGACACCCGCCGCGGCTTCCGCGGTATCGAGGTGCTCGACGGCGGCGCGCGCGTCCGCTGCCAGCCCGGGGCGACCGTCCGCTCCGTGAACACCGCCCTCGCCCACCACGGCCGGGCGCTCGGCCCGGACCCGGCGTCCGAGGTGGCCTGCACGATCGGCGGCGTCGTCGCCAACAACTCCTCCGGCATGGCGTGCGGCACCGTCAACAACACCTACCGGACGCTGGCCGGCCTCGAGGTCGTCCTGCTGTCGGGCACCCGCCTCGACACCGCCGCCGCGGACGCCGACGCCCGGCTGCGCGCCGCCGAGCCCGCCCTGTTCGACGGCCTGCTGCGCCTGCGCGACCGGGTGCGCGGCAACCCCGAGTCGGTGCGGAAGATCCGGCACCAGTTCTCGATGAAGAACACCATGGGCTACGGGATCAACTCGTTCCTCGACTTCGACACCCCCGCCGAGATCCTCGCGCACCTCATGGTCGGGTCCGAGGGCACTCTCGGCTTCATCCTGTCGGCGACGTTCAACACCATCCCGGCCTACTCGCAGCTGTCGACCTCGTTGCTGGTGTTCGACCGCATCGACGGCGCCACCGCCGCGCTGCCCGCCCTCGTCGAGGCGGGCGCCGCCACCGCCGAACTGATGGACGCGGCGTCCCTGCGCGTCGCGCAGCACCTCGCGACGGTGGTCCCCGCCTTGGTCGGCCTGCACGTGGACGCCCACACCGGGCTCCTCGTCGAGGCCCAGTGCGAGACGCCCGAGGAGCTCGCCGACCGGGTGGACGCCCTCTCGCGCGTCGTCCGTCGGCTCGACGGCCTGGCCACCCTCGCCAAGCCCTACGCGTTCTCCACCGACCCCGTCGAGCGGGCCCAGTCGTGGCTCGTCCGCAAGGGGCTCTACACGGCGGTCGCCGGCGCCCGGCCCACCGGCTCGACGGCCCTCCTGGAGGACGTCGTCGTCCCGATGCCGGCCCTCACCGGCACGGTCGGCGAGATCCAGGGGCTGTGCAGCCGCTACGGCTACGACGACGCCGTGATCTTCGGCCACGCCAAGGACGCCAACCTGCACTTCATGATCAACCCCGACCTGCGCGACCCGCAGCAACTGGACGCCTACGAGCGGTTCAGCGACGAACTCGTCGACCTGATCCTGGCCGCCGACGGGTCGCTCAAGGCCGAGCACGGCACCGGCCGCATCATGGCCCCGTTCGTCGAGCGGCAGTACGGCTCGGAGCTCTACCAGGTGATGCGCGAGGTCAAGGCACTGTTCGACCCGAAGGGCGTCCTCAACCCCGGCGTCATCATCACCGAGGACGCCCAACTGCACCTGCGCGATCTCAAGGTGCCCGAGGTCGTCGATTCGGCCGTGGACCGCTGCGTCGAGTGCGGGTACTGCGAGCCGGTCTGCCCGTCCCGGGACGTCACCACGACGCCGCGGCAGCGCATCGCGCTCATGCGCGAGCTGCAAGCCGCGGACCCGGCACGCCGCGCCGCCATCGAGGCCGACTTCTCCTACGACGCGGTGCAGACCTGCGCCGCCGACTCGCTGTGCCTGCTCAACTGCCCGGTGTCGATCGACACCGGCAAGGTCATGAAGCGGTTCCGCGCAGAGGCCCAGTCGCCCGTCGCCCAGAAGGTCGCCCTCACGCTGGCCGAGAACTGGGCCACCACGCTGCGGACGCTGCGGCTCGGCATGGGCGTCGCGTCCGTCGTCCCGGCGCCGGTGCTGACGGCGATCACGGACGCCGGCCGGCACCTGATCTCCACCGACCTGCTGTACCGCGTCGGGGACGACCTGCCGCGCGCCGGCGTCCCGCGCAAGACGCCGTACCGCAAGGACCCCGGCGAGGTGGTGCTCTTCGCGTCCTGCCTCAACGAGATCTTCGGCCCCGCGGCGTCCCCGACGAACGGTCGGCGTGCGGCTGGCCGGCCGGGCGCCGAGCGGGCCGTCAAGCACGGCGCCCCGTTCGCGTTCCTCGCGCTCTGCGACCGGGCCGGGGTCAGGGCGCAGATCCCCGAGGGCATCGAGGGCCTGTGTTGTGGCACCGTCTGGCGCTCGAAGGGCCTGACCGACGGCCTGGCGGCCATGGCCGAGCGCACCGCGACCGTCCTGCTCGCCGCCACCCGCGAGGGCGAGGTGCCGGTTGTCACCGACGCCAGCTCCTGCACCCACGGGCTGCACGAACTCGCCCACGATCTGGAGCAGGCCGGCATGACGGCGCTCGCCGAGCGGTTCCGTCGCATCGAGGTCGTCGACTCGGTGGCGTTCACCGCCGAGCACCTGCTGCCACGCCTGCGGGTGCGCAGCAAGATCGGCTCGGCCGTCCTGCACCCGACGTGCTCGGACCGGCACGCCGGCGACCTGCCGCACCTCCTGGCCTGCGCGCGGGCGTGCGCCGAGACCGTGGTGGTTCCGGACGCCGCCGGCTGCTGCGGCTTCGCCGGCGACCGCGGCATGTTGCATCCCGAGCTGACGGCGTCCGCCACGAAGCCCGAGGCGACCGAGGTGAACCGGGCCGGCTACGACGCCTACCTGTCGACCAACCGCACCTGCGAGCTGGGGATGAGCCGGGCCACCGGCCACACGTACCGGCACGTGCTGGAGCTGCTCGCCGAGCTGACCGCCTGAGTCACGGCCCCGTGGGGACGCTCAGGCGGCGTCCCCACGGCGGCGGTCAGCCGACCTCGCGGGTCCACAGCAGGGCCCCGTAGGCCGCCCGGATGTGGGCCTCGATCCGGTCCGCCGCCCGCAGCGGCCGCCGCGCGGCGATCGCCTCGACGACGCCGGCGTGCGACGCGCGCAACTCCTCGGCCAGGCCGTCCCATTCCGCCACCTCGTCGAAGCTGAACCGGATCCACCAACTCATGGCGTCGCGGATCGCCGTGGTCATGTCGGCGACCATCCGGTTGTGGCCCGCCTCCGCGATCTGAACGTGGAACCGCGTGTCGAGGTCGTTGAACTCGCCGCGGCTGATGGCCGGCCGCTCCATCGCGGCGAGGGTCTCGCGGAGGCGGTCGATCTCGGCCGGGGTCGCGAACTGGGCGGCCAGCCGGCAGCTCCAGCGCTCGAGCATGACGCGGGTCTCGATGACGTCCGGCATCGGGAAGTTCGCCAGCCCGATGTGCAGGCGGAGCAACCGGGTGAGCGCGGTCGACGAGCCGGTCGTCAGCACCGTCCCGCCGTCGGGGCCGTGCCCCACCGAGGAGCGGACCACCCCCATCGCCTCGAGCACGCGCACGGCCTCGCGCACCGAGGCCCGGCTGACGCCGAGCTGCTGGGCCAGGTCGCGCTCGGACGGCAGCCGGTCGCCCACCCGCAGCCGCCCGGTGGCGATGCCCTGCTCGACCTCGGCCAGGACGAGGTCGTACGCCCGGACGCGCGGTTCTTCCTGGGCGGGAACGGTCATGGGGCCTATTGTCCTTGACTGAGGAGGTTCTTCGTCCTACATTCCCCACAACCCATGGTCAGACCACTCTGGCCACCTGCTCACCGAGGAGCGGCCACATGCCTACCTTCCAACCCGTCATCTCGCCGCTGGGCCCGCTGTGGTTCTCGGCGCTGGTGGGGTTCATCCCGCTGATCTTCATCTTCGTGACGCTGGGCTTCCTGCGCTGGAAGGCCTACATCGCGGGGCTCTCGACCCTCGCCGTCGCGATCGCCATCGCCATCCTGTTCTGGCGGATGCCGGCCGACCTGGCGTTGCTGTCGGCCACCCAGGGCGCCGTGTTCGGCCTCTTCCCGATCGTCTGGATCGTGTTCACGGCCATCGTGCTGTACCAGGTCACCGTCGTGTCGGGCCGCTTCGAGGACCTGCGCGACGTGTTCGGCCTGCTCAGTGACGACCCGCGCGTCCAGGCGATGCTGATCGCCTTCTGCTTCGGCGGCCTGCTCGAGGCCCTCGCCGGCTTCGGCGCCCCCGTCGCGATCACGGGCGTCATGATCATGGCGGTGGGCTTCTCCGCCCTGCGCGCGGCCACCGTCGTGCTGCTGGCCAACACCGCCCCCGTGGCCTTCGGCGCCATCGCCATCCCGATCATCACCGCCGGTCGCCTCACCGACATCCCCTACCAGCAGATCGGCGCCTACGTCGGCCACCAGACCCCCATCCTGGCCGCCGTCGTCCCGCTGTTCCTCTGCCTCATGGCCGACGGCAAGCACGGCGTCCGGGACTGCTGGCCGGTCGCCCTCGTGACCGGCCTCTCCTTCGCCGTCGCCCAGTGGGTCAGCGCCACCTGGATCTCCGTCGAGCTGACCGACATCATCTCGTCGCTCGTCGGCCTGGGCGCGGCCGCCCTCATGCTGCGGTTCTGGCAGCCCCAGGGCACCGCCGAGGCGGCCCACCGCCTGCACATCGACCGCGAAGCCGAACTCAACAGCATGACCGCCGACCAGCGCGCCGCGCTGCCCGACGTGAAGTTCGCCGACGCCGGCAAGCCCACCCACCTGACCGGGTCCCGCATCGCCATGGCGCTGTTCCCCTACCTGCTGGTCATCGCGGTCTTCTCCGTCGCGAAGCTCGTCCCGCCCGTCACCGCCTGGCTGACCTCCACCGACGTCAAGGTGCCCTGGCCGGGTCTCAACGGCCGGCTGATGACGCTGGCCGGCAAGCCCAGCACCTCCACGGTGTACTCGTGGCAGTGGCTGTCGTCGCCCGGCACCATGCTGCTGATCTGCGCCTTCATCGTGGCGCTGGTCTACAAGGTCTCGATGAAGGACTTCCTCGGCGAGATCAAGGGCACCGCGATCAAGCTGCGGTTCTCGATCCTGACCATCGCCTCGGTGCTCGCCCTGGCCTACGTGATGAACTTCGCCGGCATGACGATCACCATCGGCACCTTCATCGCCGGCACGGGCGCCCTGTTCGCCTGGTTCAGCCCGATCCTGGGCTGGGTGGGCACGGCCGTCACCGGCTCCGACACCTCGGCCAACGCGCTGTTCTCGACCCTGCAGCAGTCGGCCGGCAAGACGGCCGGCATCGACCCGACGCTGCTCGTCGCGGCCAACACGGCCGGCGGCGTGGTCGGCAAGATGGTCAGCCCGCAGAACCTCACCATCGCCGCCACCGCGGTCGGCCTGCTGGGGCGCGAGTCCGACATCCTGCGCAAGGTGCTGCCCTGGAGCATCGGCCTGCTCATCGTCCTGTGCATCCTCGTCGGCCTGCAGTCCACGCCGGTGCTGTCCTGGATGCTCCCGACGTTCTGATCCCTCTCCCACCGGAGGTCAACGATGACCATCACCTCACCCACCACCCAGGGGCGCCCCGCCGCGGGCGCCGCCGGGGCGGGCAAGACCGTCGCCCTGTTCTCGACGTGCGCCAACGACGTCATGTTCCCGCAGGCCCCCATGGCCACCACGCAGCTGCTCGAACGGCTGGGCTGCCGCGTGGTGTTCCCCAAGAAGCAGACCTGCTGCGGGCAGCCGCTGGTCAACACCGGGTACTACGACGAGACCGTGCCGATCGTGCGCAACTTCGCCGAGACCTTCGCCGAGTACGACTACGTCGTCGCCCCGTCCGGCTCGTGCGTGGGCGCCGTACGGCACCAGCACCAGATGCTCGCCGACCACGCCGGTGACGCCGGCCTGCGCCGCGTGGTGGACGGCGTGGTCGCCAGGACCTACGACATCAGCGAATTCCTCATCGACGTGCTCGGCGTCGAGGACGTCGGGGCCTACTTCCCCCACGTCGTCACCTACCACCCGACCTGCCACTCGATGCGGGTCGCGCACGTGGGCGACCGACCCATGCGCCTGCTGCAGGCCGTGCGGGGCATCACGATCCGCGACCTGCCGGACGCCGACCGCTGCTGCGGCTTCGGGGGCACGTTCTCGCTGAAGAACCCGGACGTGTCGGTCGCCATGGCCGCCGACAAGGCCCGGAACGTGGCATCCACGGGGGCCGAGTACCTGGTCGCCGGCGACAACCTGTGCCTGCTGAACATCTCCGGCGTGCTGCGCCGTCAGCACTCCGGCATCCTCCCCATCCACATCGCCGAGGTCCTCGCGTCCACGGAGGAGGCGTCATGAGCAAGGCCACCCAGGTGCCCGTCCGGCGTGCCGGACATACCGACCTCGAGTCCACGCGGCGGACGCCCGCGCCGCCCGCCGGCGACCTGATCGACTCGCCGCGGTTCCCCGTCCAGGCCAAGGTCGAACTGGGCAACCCCGTCCAGCGCAAGAACCTCCACCACGCGATGACCACGATCCGCGCCAAGCGGACCAAGGTCGCCGCCGAGCTCGACAACTGGGAGGACCTGCGGCTGGCCGGCGAGGCCATCAAGAACCGCACCCTGCGGCATCTCGACCAGTACCTCGTGCAACTCGAGGAGTCGCTGACCGCCGCCGGGACGACCGTCCACTGGGCCCGGGACGCCCAGGAGGCCAACGCGATCATCGTCGGGCTGGTCAACGAGGCGCTCGGCGACGCCGAGGGCGACGCCCGCGAGGTTGTCAAGGTCAAGTCGATGGCCACCCAGGAGATCGACATGAACGAGGCGCTCGAGGAGGCCGGCATCGCCGCCTGGGAGACCGACCTCGCCGAGCTGATCGTCCAGTTGGGCCACGACCGGCCCAGCCACATCCTCGTGCCCGCCATCCACCGCAACCGCTCCGAGGTGCGCGAGATCTTCCTCGAGGAGATGGGCCGCTACGGGCGTCCGGCCCCCGAGGGCCTCGACACCGAGCCGGCCAACCTGGCCGGGGCGGCCCGGCTCCACCTGCGGGAGAAGTTCCTGCGGGCCAAGGTCGCGATCTCGGGCGCGAACTTCGCCGTGGCCGAGACCGGCACGCTGGTCGTCGTCGAGTCCGAGGGCAACGGCCGCATGTGCCTGACCCTGGCCGAGACCCTGATCTCGGTCGTCGGCATCGAGAAGGTGCTGCCCACGGTCGAGGACCTCGAGGTGTTCCTCCAACTGCTCCCCCGGTCGTCGACCGGCGAGCGGATGAACCCCTACACCTCGCTGTGGACCGGCCCGACGGCCGGCGACGGCCCGCAGACCATGCACGTCGTCCTGATCGACAACGGCCGCACCAAGGTGCTGAGCGACCCGAAGGGCCGCGAGGCGCTGCGCTGCATCCGCTGCTCGGCCTGCATCAACGTGTGCCCGGTCTACGAGAAGGTCGGCGGCCACGCCTACGGCTCGGTCTACCCCGGCCCGATCGGCTCGGTGCTGACGCCGCAGTTGCGCGGCGTGACGTCGCCGGTGGACGCCTCCCTGCCGTACGCCTCCACCCTGTGCGGCGCCTGCTTCGACGTCTGCCCGGTGCGCATCCCGCTGCCCGACCTGCTGGTCCACATGCGCCACAAGGTCGTCGAGGGCAAGAAGGCCAAGGCCGAGGCCGACGGCCTCAAGGGGCTGCTGCACCCGCACGCCGAGCCCGCGATCATGAAGGCCACCGCGCAGGTGCTGTCGTCGCCCAAGCTCTGGGCGGCCGCCACCGCCGCCGGCTCGCTTGGCGGCAAGGCGCTCAAGGGTCGGGTCGCCAAGTTCGGCCCGCTGCCGTGGCCGCTGTCCAAGTGGACCAACGCCCGCGACGTCCCCATTCCACCGACCGAGAGCTTCCGGGCCTGGTACGCCCGGACGCACCACGAGGACGGGAGCCTGAAGTGAGCACCTCCGAGGCCCGCGAGGCCATCCTCAGCCGCATCCGCACGGCCCTGGCCGACGTGCCCGGCGTCCCCGCCGCGGAGGACACGCCGGTCCCGTGGACGTACGGGCAGCCGCGCGTCCTCGACGACGTCATCGACCGGTTCGAGGATCGGGTCGTCGACTACCGGGCCGGCTTCGAGCGCTGTTCGGCGTCCGACCTGCCCAACCGCGTCGTCGCGGCGCTGCGGGCCCACGGCGTCACCTCGACGGTCCTGCCCGCCGGGCTGGACGCCGCCGTCGTCGACGCCGTGGCCGGCGCCGGCCTGGCGGTGTCGCGCGACGATCCGCCCCTGTCCCGGCAGCAGTTGGACGCCACCGGTGCGGTCGTCACCACGTGCGCCACGGCGGCCGCCGAGACCGGGACCATCATGATGGACCACGGCCCCGGCCAGGGCCGGCGGGCCCTGTCGCTGGTGCCCGACGTGCACCTCTGCATCGTGCGGGCCGACCAGGTGGCGACCGACGTGCCCGAGGCCGTGGCCCGCATCGCGGGCGCGGTGCGCGACCAACGGCCCATCACCTGGATCAGCGGCGGCAGCGCCACCAGCGACATCGAACTGAGCCGCGTCGAGGGCGTCCACGGGCCCCGCACGCTGCACGTCCTGTTGGTCGAGGGCTGACACCTCCGACCCCCTAATGGCGGGCCCACCGGCGCTGCGGCGCGGTGAGCCCGCCATCGGCGTCCCGCGGCTAGGTTGCTGCCCATGGAGACAGCGCGGGGGTGGCGCCGGTTCCTGCCGGGGCTCGACGTCCTGCTGCGCTACGACCGGTCCTGGCTGCGCGGCGACGTGCTGGCCGGGCTCACGGTCTGCGCCTACCTGATCCCGCAGGTCATGGCGTACGCCCAGATCGCCGGCCTGCCCGCCGTGGCCGGGCTCTGGGGCATGTGCGCGCCGCTGGTCGTCTACGCGCTGGTCGGCCCGTCGCGGCAGCTGTCGGTGGGCCCCGAGTCGACCACCGCCCTGATGACCGCCGCCGGCGTGGGCGCGCTGGTCGCCGCCGTCGGGCCCGGGCGGTACGCCGACGTGGCCGCCGCGCTGGCGATCGCGGTGGGCGTCGTGTGCCTGATCGGCTGGGTCGCGCGCCTCGGGTTCCTCGCCCAGCTCCTGAGCAAACCCGTGCTCGTGGGCTACCTGACGGGCATCGCGGTGCTGATGATCGGCAGCCAGCTCGGCACCGTGACCCGGGTGCCGGTCCAGGGCGCGAACGTCGTCGAGGATGTCGCCTCCCTGCTGACGCAGCTCGATCGGGTCCACGGACCGACGCTCGCGCTGGCGTCCGGGACGCTGGTGGCGCTGATCGCGCTGCACCGGGGGCGTCCCCGCTGGCCCGGGCCGCTGCTGGTCATGCTGGCGGCCGCAGCCGTCGCCGAACTGCTGGGCGGTGCGGCGTCCGGCCTGGCGGTCGTGGGGCCGGTGCCCGCCGGCCTGCCCGCCCCCTCGCTGCCGGTGGTGCCGGGGCTGGACGTGTGGGCGCTGGTGCCCATCGCGGCCGGGATCGCGATCGTCGGCTACTCCGACAACGTGCTCACCGCCCGCGCGTTCGCGGCGCGGCGCCACGAGGCCACCGATCCCAGCCAGGAACTGCTGGCCCTGGGGCTGATCAACGTCGCGACGGCGTTCTTCCACGGCTTCCCGTCCAGCTCGTCGAGCAGCCGCACCGTCCTGGGCGACGCGATGGGCTCCCGGACGCAGCTGCACTCGCTCGTCGCGCTCGCCGGCGTCGTCGCGGTGCTGCTGTTCGCCGGCCCGGTGCTCGCCGCCTTCCCGCTCGCCGCCCTGGGCGGCGCCATCATCTACGCCGCCGGCCGGCTGATCGACGTGCCCGAGATCCGCCGCATCGCCCGGTTCCGGCGCAGCGAACTCGTGCTGGCCGCCGCGACCGCAGTCGCCGTGGTGGGCTTCGGGGTGCTGGCCGGCATCGGCCTGGCCGTCGGCCTGTCGATCCTGAACCTCGTGCGGCGCATCGCGCGGCCGCACGACGGTGTCCTGGGGTACGTGCCGGGGCTGCCCGGCATGCACGACGTCGACGACTACGCCACCGCCACCCAGGTGCCCGGCTTGGTGGTCTACCGCTACGACGCCCCCCTGGTGTTCGCCAACGCCGAGAATTTCCTCGCCCGCGCCCTGCGCGCGATCGACCACTCCCCCACGCCGGTGGAGTGGTTCGTGCTGAACGTCGAGGCCAACGTCGAGGTCGACCTCACCTCGGTCGACACCCTCGCCGAGTTGCGCGACATGCTGAGGCGCCGCGGCATCGAGTTCGCGCTGGCCCGGGTCAAGCAGGACCTCCGGGTCGACCTGGCCGCCGCCGGACTGCTCGACGACATCCCGGAGGATCGGCTGTTCGCCACCCTGCCGGCGGCGGTCACAGCCTACGCCGCCTGGTACGCCGAGCGGCACGGGCACCGCCCCGGCGGTCTGCCCGAGGGCTTCCCGCAGGTGCTGTGAGAGCGGGTCTAGCCGGGCGGGTACTCGCGGGCCCCGAACACGGCGGTCCCCACCCGGATGCAGGTGGCGCCGTGTTCGATCGCCAACTCGAAGTCGCCCGACATCCCCATCGACAGTTCGTCGAGGCCGACGCCGAGGCTGTCCTGCAGGCGCGCGCGGAGCGCGGCCAGCCGCTCGAAGCAGGCCGCCACGACGGCGGCGTCGGTGGTGTTGGCCGCGACCGTCATCAGGCCCCGCAGGCGCAGGGCCGGGTAGGCGGCCAGCGACCGCGCCAGGGCCGGGACCTCCTCCGGCGGCACCCCGAACTTGGACTCCTCACCGGAGGTGTCCACCTCGATGAGCACGTCGAGGCCCCGCCCGAGCGCCTGCAGCCGCCGGTCGAGGGCTTCGGCGATCCGCAGCGAGTCGAGGGCCTGGAACTCGGTCGCGAACCCCGCGACGTCACGGGCCTTGTTGGTCTGGAGATGCCCGATGAACGACCACCGCAGGTCGGGCAGGTCGGCCAGTTCGGCGGCCTTCGCGGCCGCCTCCTGCGCCTTGTTCTCCCCGAACCAGCGGACGCCGGCGGCGTAGGCCTCCCGCAGCACCGGGGCGGGGTGGGTCTTGCTGACCGGCAGCAGGCGGACGTCGGCGCGGGGGCGGCCGGCCCGGGCGCAGGCGGCGGCGATGCGCGCCTCGACGGCGGCCAGGTTCTCGGCGATGGTCATGGCCCCAACCTAGCCCGGCGGGCGTGGACGGCGGCCCCGATCGACGGCGGGTGGGCGAGACTGGGGCCATGGCTGTCCGACGCCCCGAACCGCGCCTGATCGTCGCCCTCGCCGTCGGACTGGTGGCGCTCCTGGCCGTGATCGGGCTGATCGTCACCCTGACGGGGCCCCGCGGGCTGAACGTCGCCCAGTTCGAGCGGCTCGTCGCGCAGGGCTCGATCGCCGGCGTGCCCAGCACCCTGACCCACGGCCCCGGCCGGCCGCTGATCAACCTCGACCAGCAGCGGGCGTCCTACCTGGGGGCCGCCCGGTGCACCACCTACTGGACCGCGGCGCAACAGCACCTGCTCAGCCAGTCGAGCCACCTCCCCACCAACCCCAACGACAGCCTGGTCGAGGGGTTCGGGCTCGAACTCTGGGACGACCCCGCCGCCGCCCAGACCGCCGTGGCCGACTGGACCGCGTGCCTGGAGGAGTTCCAGAGCCTGTCGGGCAACGTGTCGTCGCCGCTGAAGGTCGTCGCGCGCGGCACCGCCGCCGGCGTCGCCTGGCAGTACTCGGAGAACTTCGACCTCGACCACCCGCTGCGGGTCCTGATCCTGCGGCACCTGAACGTGGTCGCGACCTTCGAACTGCCGGACGCCCCCGAGCCGGCCTGGCGCACCCAGCTCGCGGAGCGGCTCCGGGCCGACGTGGAGGCGGCGGCCCGGTCCTGAGGCCTCATCCGTGCGGCGGCTAGGGCCAGCGGGCGGCCAGGGAGATCACGGCCAGGCTGGCCAGCACGGCCAGCACCAGCGCCCCACCCGCGAACCGCTCGGTGATCTCGCGGTACTGCTTCTCGTAGCCGATCTGGCGCGCGATCGACGCGTACACCGACCGCAGCTCCTCGGCGGTGCCCGCCGAGAAGTCCTCCCCGCCCGAGAGGTCGGCGATCCGCCGGAGTTCGGCCTTGTCGACCGGAACCGGCTCGCGGCGGCCGTCGCGCAGGATGTAGCCGCCCGGGGTGCCGTAGGCGATCGTGTAGATGGGCGCCTTGACGGCTTTGGCGTCGGCGGCCGCCTGGCTGGAGGTGCGGCCGAGGCCGGGGATGGACGCCCCGTCGCTCAGCAGCACGATCGCAGCCGGCGGCGGCTCGTCGGGCCGCTCCGGGTCCGGTGGGGCGAGGCGGAGGGCGTCCAGGCAGGAGTAGATGCCCTCCCCGATCGAGGTGGACGCCCGAAGCTGCAGCCCCTCGATGGCTCGCTTCACCAGGCCGCGGTCGGTGGTCGGCGGCACCAGCATGCTGCCGTAGCCGGCGAAGCCGACCAGCGCCGCGTTGAAGCCGGTGGGCAGCAGGTCGACGAACTGGATGGCCGCGACCTTGGCGGCTTCGAGCCGGCTGGGTTTGATGTCCTCGGCTTGCATCGACAGCGACACGTCGATCGCGATGCAGACCGTGGCCCGCTCGCGCGGCACGCTCACCTCGCCGCTGGGCATGGCGAACGCCAGCGTCAGCGACGCGAGCGACGCCAGCGCCAGCGCCACCGCGACGTGCCGCTTCCAGGCCTGCTGGCGGGGCAGCAGCCGGGAGAGCCGATCGAGGCCGTGGCGTTGCCGGCGGCCAGCGGTGCGGCGCACCAGCGCCAGGTAGAGCAGCAGCAGCACGGGGATCAGCACCAGGAACCAGAGCCGGTCGGGGTACTGGAACACCAGGTTCATCAGGGCCACCTCGCTCCCAGGGACACCGCCGCGAGGGCGGCGACGACCGCGAAGGCCAGCCCGTAGCCGGCCCACAGGGCGGTGGTCTCCTTCTTGACCTCCTCGAAGCCGACCTGCGAGGACAGGTCGCGGTAGACGTCCTCCAACTGGCCGGCGTTCTCGGCGGCGTGGAAGGTGCCGCCGGTGGCCTGGGCGAGGCTCTGCATCAGTTCGCGGTCGGGCGGCACAGGCTCGCGCTTGCCGTCGAGGTCGACCGAGCCGTTCTGGGTGCCGTAGGCGATGGTGTGCACCGCGACGCCGGCCTTCGCGAGCTCGTCGGCGGCCTGCTTGGGCGACGGCGGCACCGTGTTGGCGCCGTCGCTGAGCAGCACGACCGCCCCGGGGGCGATCGAGCCGTCGTCGCCCTTGGGTGCCAGCTGGATCGCGGCCAGGGCCGTCGTGAGGGACGCCCCGACCGCGGTGCCGTCGGCGACCGTGAGGGCGTCGATGGCCCGGCGGGCCAGGTCGCGGTCGGTCGAGGGGGGCAGCTTCACGGCCGGGTTGCCGGACAGCGCGACCACCGCCAGGTTGTAGCGGGCGGGCAGCGCTGCGACGAACTCCTTCGAGCGCTGCTTCGCAGCCTCCAGGCGGGAGGGCTTGACGTCGGTGGCGAGCATGGACTGCGACACGTCGATGACCAGCACGACGGTGGCCCGTTCGCGCGGCACCCGCTCGACGCCGTTGGGGCGGGCCCAGGCGGCGATGATGGTGACCAGGCTCAACAGGGACATGGCGACGGCCAGGTGCCGGCGCCACTGGGACTGCCGCGGGATGACCGCCCCCAGCACCGCCGTGTTCGTGTAGCGCATGCCGGTGCGCTTCTTGCGCCGGGTGAGCCAGACGTACAGGGCCACCAGCAGCGGGATCAGCAGCCACCACCACAGCCGCTCGGGGTTCAGGAACAGCTCGCCGAGGTTCACACGCTCACCCCCTGCGGCGGCTTGTGCAGCACGGCGGCGGTCCGGCGGTAGGCGAGCACGAAGCGGGCGATGTCGTAGACCCAGTCGCGGTCGGTGCGCAACTGGATGTGGCCGGCACCGGCCCGCCGGATCGCCACCCGCACCCGTTCGCGCTGGGCCGCCGAGGCGGCGTCGAACCGGGCCCGGGCGCCGTCGTCGGAGGTGTTGACGTACCGCTCGAAGTCGGACTCCGGGTCGCGGATCAGGATGTCGCCCACGTCCGGGAACTCCAGTTCGCGCCGGTCGACGACCTCGACGCACAGCACCTGGTTGCGGACGCCGAGCCGCCGCAGCGGCCGCTCCCAGGCGGGCTCGACGGCCGGGTCGAGTTCGACGTCGCCGGGGCTGAGGAAGTCCGAGACCACCACCCGCAGGCCGCGGCGGCGGTGCAGCCGCGCCAGCCCCTCCAGGCCGGACGCCAGATCGAACGGCCCGGAGCTGTGGTCGGGGACGATCGGCTCGGTCAGCATGCGGCGCAGCAGGCTGTACAGGGCGGTGCGGCCCGACTGGGCGGGGATGCGTTGGAGCTTGTCGGGACGCATGATGACGCCCCCGAAGCGGTCGCCCATGCGCTGGGTGAGGAAGCCGATCGTGGCGACGGCCGCGATGCCGAGGTCCCGCTTGGTGACGCCCTCGGTGCCCCAGTTCATCGACGGGGTGACGTCGAGCAGCGCCCAGACCTCGAGCTCGCGGTCGGCGATCGTGTCGCGGACGTGGGTCGTCTGGGTGCGGGCCGTCACCGCCCAGTCGATGCGCCGGACGTCGTCCTGGCCGGGCACGTAGACGCGGGCGTCGTTGGGGTCGGAGCCCGGCCCCGGCAGCAGGCCGCGGTGATCGCCGTGCAGGAACCCCTCCAGCCGCCGCACGATCGTCAACTCCAGGCGGCGCAGCGCGGCCTCGGGCGCGAGCTTGTTGAGCGGCAGCGTGGCGGCCGTCGGCTCGTGCAGCACCGACTCGACCGCCCCCAGCGGGGGGCCGGCCGGCGCGTCGAAGCCGGGCTGGCTCACGGGTTGCCCGGGGTCTTGTTCCAGACCGGGGTCGGCGCGGGCACCATCGCCAGGATGCGCTCGACGACCTGGAGCGGGGAGATGTTGTCGGCCAGGGCGTCGAAGCCCAGCACCAGCCGGTGGCCCATGATGTCCTTCGCGACGGCCTGCACGTCGGTGGGCAGCACGTAGTCGCGGCCGTGGATGAGGGCGACCGCGCGGGCGGCGGCGGTCAGGCCCAGGGTGGCCCGCGACGAGTTGCCGATCTGGATGATGGGCTCGAGGTCGGGCATCCCGAAGTCGCCGGGCGTCCGGGTGGCGAGCACCAGCCGGACGATGTACTCGGCGACCAGGTTGTGCACGAACACCTGGGACGCCTGCTCCTGCAGGCGCAGGACGACCTCCGGTTCGAGGATGCGGCGGGCCGTGGGGGGCCGCACCGACATGCGGCGCAGGATCTCGAACTCCTCGTTGCCACGCGGGTAGGGCACGTCGACCTTGAGCAGGAACCGGTCGCGCTGGGCCTCGGGCAGCGGGTAGACCCCCTCGGACTCGATGGGGTTCTGGGTGGCGATGACGATGAACGGCTGCGGCACCGGGTAGGTCCGGCCACCGATGGAGACCTGCTTCTCGGCCATCAGCTCGAGCATCGCCGACTGGACCTTGGCCGGCGCCCGGTTGATCTCGTCGGCGAGCACGAAGTTGACGAAGACCGGGCCCAGGGAGATGTCGAACTTCTCCTGCTGCGCCGAGTAGATGCGGGTGCCGACGATGTCGGAGGGCACCAGGTCGGGCGTGAACTGGATGCGGGCGAAGTCGCCGCCCACCACCGACGCGAAGGTGCGCACGGCCAGGGTCTTCGCGGTCCCGGGGACGCCCTCGAGCAGGACGTGCCCCTTCGCCAGCAGGCCGACCATCAGCTGCTCGACCATGTGTTCCTGGCCGACGATGACCCGCTGCACCTCGGCGATCGCCTCCGCCAGCAGCGCGGCGGCCGCGGGGACGTCGCCCGCGGGGGACGGCTGATGGGGGGTCGGGGTCGTCACGCGTCGTCTCCTGCTCGTCGGGGCCCGGACGGGGCCGCACGCAACGATACCCGAGCCCTCCGGAGGCTCCCCGGCCCCCACCCCGCCCGACGGGGCATCGGGCTAGCGGCGTCCGAACGCGGGGTCGAAGCCGAACGGCAACTCCAGCCGGTGGGCGGCCAACAGGGACGCGTCGGCGAGCAGGGCGCCGGTGGGCCCGTCGGCGACGATCCGGCCGCCGGAGAGGATCGCCGACCGCTCGCACAACTGCAGCGCGTAGGGCAGGTCGTGGGTGACCATCAGGACCGCCACGTCGAGCCCCGTCAGGATCTCGGCGAGCTCGCGGCGGGCCACCGGGTCGAGGTTCGAGGTGGGCTCGTCGAGGACGAGCAGCGCCGGCCGCATCGCCAGCACGGTGGCCAGGGCGACGCGGCGCCGCTCCCCGAGCGACAGGTGGTGGGGCGGCCGGGCGGCGGCCTCCGCCATGCCGACCGCCGCCAACGCGTCGGCCACGGCCCGGTCGAGCTTGGCGCCACGGACGCCAAGGTTGGCGGGCCCGAACGCGACGTCGTCGCGGACCGTGGGCATGAACAGCTGGTCGTCGGGGTCCTGGAAGACGACGCCGACCAGCCGCCGCACCTCGCGCAGGTTCCGGGGCGTGACCGGCAGCCCGGCGACCGTGACCGTCCCGGACGCCGGCCGCAGGATGCCGTTCAGCTGCAGCAGCAGCGTCGTCTTGCCGGCGCCGTTGGGGCCCAGCAGCGCGACCCGCTCGCCGGCCGCCACCCGCAGGTCGACCCCGGCGAGCACCGGGCGACCGTCGGGATAGGCGAAGGTGAGCCCACGGACGTCCAGGATCGGCCCGGTCACGCGCCCCACCCGCCCAGCAGTCCCGTCGCCGAGACCAGCGCCGCCGCGGCCGGCAGGGCGGCCCCGGCGCACCACTGCGCCGCGGTCGCCGGGACGCCGCCGGCGCCGGTCGGCCCCGCGTAGCCGCGCGCCAGCCGGGCCAGGTGGACGCGCTCGCCGCGCTCGTAGGCCCGCAGGAACAGGGCCCCCACCGACCGGCTCAGCGCCGGCCAGGCCGCCGGGGACGCCGCGACGAACCCGCGGGCCGCGCGGGCCACGCCCATGCGCCGCCACTCGTCGCCGACCACCTCGACGTACCGCAGCATGAACGCGCCGATCTCGACCAACTGGGCCGGGATCCGCAGCCGCCGCAGCCCGTCGAGCAGCTCCGCCGGCCGGGTCACGGACGCCAGCGTGACCGCCGCCAGCATGCCCAGCGTCGCCTTGACCAGCAGGGACGCCGCGCCCGCCAGTCCCGCCTGGGCCAGCGACACCCCGAGCACCTCCACCCGGGGCCCGGTCGCCACGAACGGCAGGAACAGCGCGAAGGCGACGAACGGCACCTCCACCGTGAGGCCCCGGGCCAGCGCGCGCCCCGGCACCCGGGCCGCGAGGACGACGGCGGCGAGGAGGACGGCGTGGCCCGCGTGCAGCGCGAGGGCGTCCCGCGGGACCGCCACCACCGCGAGCGCGAAGCCGACCAGCGCGGCCACCTTGACCTGCGCCGGCAGCCGGCGAACGAGGCGCTCCATGGGGACCCGCGGCCGCTCAGGCGGCGCTACGGCGCAGCAGCCGCGCCAGCAGCAGCCCGACGGCCAGCACCACCAGGGTGCCGACGACGCCCGCCAGCCCGCCGGACAGGGCCCCGTCGGTCACCCCCGCCACCTGGTAGCCGGCCAGCGGCCCGGCCACGACCGGCTCCGCGGCGGCCGCCGAGAAGCCGAGCCGTTCGGTCACCCATTCCAGGCCGTCGGGGGACGCCGACGCGAACCCGCTGAGGACGCCCGCGCACAGCAGCGCCACCCCCAGCCCGACGAGCCACCACGCCGGGCCGCGGCGTCCGCCGAGGCGGGCGGCCGGGGCGCCCATGGTGCCGTGGCCGCTCATGCGGGCACCCGCTCGCTCGGCACGGCCGGCCGCTGCAGCAACGGCCGCGCGCCGTACACGAGGTCGGGGCGCACGGCGACCACCGCCGACACCACCAGGCCGGTGATGACCGCCTCGCCGAGGCCGATGAGCACGTGGACGCCGACCATCGCGCCGACGACGACGTCCAGGGGGACCGGCACGGTGCCGGCCACGCCGAACAGCAGGGCGAACACGGCGGCCGCGGCCGGCACGCTCAGCAGGCCGCCGACGGACGCCGCGGGTGCGGCGCTCGCCGGGCGCTGCGGCAGCACCCGGCGCACCGCCACGAAGGCACCCCAGCCGACCCAGACCCCGACGAGCCCCATCAGCACGATGTTGGTCCCCAGCGCGGTGACGCCCCCGTCGGCGAACAGCAGCGCCTGGACGGCCAGGACGACGGTGAGGCAGAGGGTCGCCGTCCATGGCCCGACCAGGACCGCGGCCAGCGCCCCGCCCAGCAGGTGCCCCGAGGTGCCCGCCGCCACCGGGAAGTTGAGCATCTGTGCGGCGAACACGAAGGCCGCCACCAGGCCGGCCAACGGGGACGTCCGCTCGTCGAGTTCCCGTCGGGCGCCGCGCAGCGCCAGCCCCACCCCGGCCGCGGCCACGACCCCCGTGGCCAGCGACGCCGGGAGGCTCAAGAACCCGTCCGGCACGTGCATCTCCGCCTCCTCTGCGGGCACCCCGCGTGCCCAACCGCACTCTATTGCAGCTTTGTCGCAATAAGGGGGCCGAACCCCAGCCGCGACCCGTCGGGCACAATGGGGGCCGTGACCTCGCTCCCACCCGCCCCGGACGCCCCGCGTCCGGCCGACGCGGAGCCGTTGCTCACCCCGCTGCTGCCAGACGATCCGCCCCGCGTCGGCCCCTTCTGGACCGACGCGCGACTGGCCGCGTCGGCGTCCGGGGTGGCCTACGTCGCCCACGACGAGCACGACGCGCCGGTGCTGCTGGTGCAACTGTCCCAGGGGGCGGCCTCGGACGCCGCCGCCCGCGACCGGCTGGCCGGGGCCGTGAACCAGCTGCACCTCGACACCGTCGTCGCCCGCGGCGGCGAGGGCCAGGACACCGGACGCCTCGGCCGCCGGTTCCGCGCGGACGACGGCCCGGGCACGGCGTCCGGCCTGCCGCAGGCCCCCTGGGTGGCGCTGGCCTACGACGGCTCGCCCGCCGCCGCCCGCGAGGCCGACCGGCTGCTCGCGGCGGTCTCGCTCGGCGGCGTGCCGGAGCAGGGGCGTCCGAGCGGCCCCGACTATGTCCACTACTGGATCGAGCAGCCCGAGCCTGGCCGCTGGCGGCTGTGGCCGCTGCCCTGGCCGGGCCGGCACGACCGGTCCGGGTGGCTGTCGATCCTGGCGTCGTGGTTGCTGATGATGCTGCTCATGTGCCTGGCGGTGCTCATCGCGATCCTGCTGTTCCAGGCGGCGCCACCGACGCCGCCGCCCCCGCCGGTGCCGACGTCGGCGAGCGGCAGCGGCTCCCCGTCCTCGGCGTCGCCGTCGTCGGCGTCGCCCTCGTCGGCGTCCCCGTCGTCGGGGTCGCCCTCGCCCACCACCGCGTCGCCGTCGCCGTCCGACTCGGCCGGCGGGTCGCCGACGACGAACCCACGGCTGTGATCCGGCTCGTCGCCACCGACCTCGACGGCACGCTCCTCGGCTCGGACGGCACGATCCCGCCCGGGAACGTGGCCGCCATCACCGAGGCCCACGCCGCCGGCGTCGACATCGTGATCGCGACCGGACGCCCCGTGCGCTGGCTGCACTGCCTGGAGCCGATCGCCCGGCTGCGCCCCTACGTGATCGCCAGCAACGGCGCGGTCCTCTACGACCTGGGCGAGGAGCGCGTGCTGCGCCACCACGCCTTCGGGCCGGACGCCGTCGCCGACCTCACCGCCGCGATCCGCGCCGAGCTGCCCGGCGTCCTGTTCGGGCTGGAACGCGGCGACCTCTTCGGCCTCGAACACGGCTCCCCCTCCGACCACGCCCACTTCCCCGGCGTCCTGCACCTGGACCTGCCCGAGCTCATCGCCACCGTCCAGCCCGTCGTCAAGGTGCTCGTCTACAGCCGCGAGGCGAGCTGCGACGCGCTGGCGGCCGCGGTCGCGCCGCTGGTGGAGGGGCGGGCGACGGTCACGACGTCCCTCGTGCACGACGAGTTCGGCATGGTCGAACTCAGCCTTCCCGGGGTGACGAAGGCGGCCACGCTGGCCGACCTGGCCGACTCGCTCGGCGTCCCGGCCGCGGACGCCGTCGCGTTCGGCGACATGCCCAACGACCTGGCGATGCTGGCGTGGGCCGGCCGCGGCTTCGTCATGGCCGACGGGCACCCGGCGCTGCTGGAGCGCTTCCCCAGCGCGGGCCAGGCCGGGGACGCCGGGGTCGGCCGGACGATCCGCGCCCTGCTGCGCGGCTGAGGCCCGGCGGCGCCCGGTGCGCCGAGCGTTCAGGCCCAGCCGAGCTCGTGCAGCCGGTCGTCGTCGATGCCGAAGAAGTGCGCGATCTCGTGCACGACGGTGACGTAGACCTCGTCCTCGACCTCGTCGGCCGTCTCGCACAGGTCGAGGATGGGGCGCCGGAAGATGCGGATCCGGTCCGGCAGCACCGCCCCGTAGCCGGTGTCGCGCTCGGTCAACGGGACGCCCTCGTAGAGGCCCAGGAGGTCGGGCTCCTCGGGCGGGGCGTCGTCCTCGACGACGATCACGCAGTTCGCGAGCAGGCCGAACAGTTCGTCGGGAATGTCGTCGATCGCCCGCTCCACGGCCGCGTCGAACTCGTCGGGGCTCATCTCGAACGCCATGGGCGCCACCGTAGCGTGCGGGTCCGCGGCGGCCGTCCCCGCGGAGGGACGCGGGACCGCCGGGCCGCACCGTCGGCGTCCGTCGTAGGGTGACCCGGTGACCGACCGGACGCCCAACCTGTGGCCGCTGTACTTCGGCGGCTTCCTGGGGCCGTTCGGCGGGGCGATGGTGAACGCGATCCTGCCGGAGATCGGCGCCGGTGTCGGCTCCGACGAGGCCGGCGTCGCGCTCGCGCTGACCGCCTACATGGTGCCGTTCTCGGTGCTGATGGTCGCGTCGGGGACGCTCGGCTCCCGCTGGGGCATGACCCGGACCGTGCGCTGGGCGTACGCGGTGTACGCGCTGGCGTCCGCGGGGTGCGGGCTGGCGACGGCCCTGGGGCCGTTCCTGGCGGCGCGGGCGGTGCAGGGTGCGGCGAACGCGTTCACGACGCCGCTGCTGGTGGCGCTGATCTCGACGCTGGTGCCGCGCGAACGGCTGGGCCGCTCGCTGGGGGCGATGGCGTCCATGCAGGCGGCCGGGCAGGCGTTCGCGCCGCTCGTCGGCGGCCTCGCCGCCGAGTGGAGCTACCGGGTCGCCTTCGGGGCCAACGCGGTGGCGGCGCTGGCCCTCGCCCTCGGGACGCCGACGGTCGCCGGCGCCGCCAAGCCGGCCGCCGACTGGCGGGCGCTGCGCAACGCGCGGCTGGCGCGGTCGGCGGGCACGGCGTTCTGCGCCCAGTTCGGGCAGACCGCCCTGATGGTGCTGGCGGCCCTGGTGGCGGCCGACCGCTTCGGGCTGTCGGCGGGGGCGCGGGGGCTGCTGGTGGCGGCGTTCGGCCTCGCCGGCCTGGTGACGGGGCGCGCCATGGGCGTCCTGACCGAGCGGTACGGGCTGCTGCGGGTGGGCCTGGGGGCGCTGGTCGGGCTGGGGGCGTCCGTGGCGGCCGTCGGGGTGGCACCGTGGGTGGGCGTGCTGGTGGTGCTGGTGGCGGCGGCGGGCGTGTCGGGCACCGCGGCGCGGATCCTGACCAACAGCCTCGCGATCGCCAGCACCCCGGCCAACGTCGGGGGGGCGACGTCGATCACGATGGCGGCGCAGTTCCTGGGCGTGTCGCTCGTGCCGTCCCTGCTCCCGCTCTACCACCTGTCGCCGGTGGCGGCCTCCACGCTGGCCGGCCTGGTGGTGCTGGGAGGCGCCGCCATCGCGGCCGGCGGACGCGGCGGGCGGTAGGGCCGGGCCCCGGGTTCGGCCCGGGCGACCCGAATAAGCTGGGCGCACCGCGCACGAGGGGGTGTCATGGTCCGGGGAGGAGCGCGCAGGGCGCGAGGGAAGACGCCGGGGCTGGTGCTGTGGCTGCTGGTGCTCGTGGCCGCGCTCGGGGTGTTCCCGCCGGGCGCGCAGGCCGCGCCGAGCCCCTCCGCGCAGTCCCCCATCGCGCCGTCCCCCACCGCCCAGGCGCCCACCACACCGGCGGTCCCCCGACAGGCGATCGTCTACTTCTTCTGGGGCGACGGGTGCCCCCACTGCGCGGCCGCCAAGCCGGTGCTGGCCGACCTGCAGGCCCGCACCCCCGGCCTGGTGCTGCGCGACTTCGAGGTGTACCACAGCCCCGAGAACCAGCGGTTGTTCGCCGCGATGGCCGCTCGGCTGGGGTTCCAGCCGAGCGGGGTGCCGACGCTGATCCTCGGCGATCGGTACTGGGTCGGGTTCGCGGCCGGCCGCACCGACGTCGAACTGGCCCAGGCGGTCGCCGCCTGCCTGGCCGGCGGCTGCCCGGACGCCGGCGCCGGACTGGTCTCCCCGTTGCCGGCGACGCCCGGCCCGGGCGCGGCGGGGACGCCGACCGCACCGTCGGCGTCCGGGACCCCGGCGCCGGAGGCGTCCGGTGGGGTGGTGGACCTGCCGTTCCTCGGGCCAGTCGACCTGTCCCAACAGTCGCTCGTGGTGACGACGCTGCTCATCGCGGCCGTCGACGGGGTGAACCCATGCTCGCTGTGGGTGCTGACGATCCTGATCGCGCTGGCGCTGCGCACCGGCTCGCGGCGGCTGACGCTGCTGATCGGGCTCGTGTTCATCGCCGTCACCGCCCTGGTGTACGGCCTGTTCATCGCCGGCCTGTTCTCGGTGTTGACCGCGCTCACCGTCGCGCCGGGGGTGCGGGTGCTCGTCGCGCTGATCGCGGCCGCCTTCGCGGTCGTCAACATCAAGGACTACTTCTGGTTCAAGCGCGGGGTGTCGCTGACCATCCCGGACGACCAGAAACCGGGCATCTACCAGCGGATGCGGGCGATCGTCCGGGACGCCGACAACCTGCCCGCGCTGGTCGCCGGAACGGCGGCGCTCGCGGCCGGGGTGTCGGTGATCGAGCTGGCGTGCACGGCGGGGTTCCCCGTGGTGTGGACCAACATCCTGACCGCGCACCAGGTGGGGCCGGCGGCCTTCGTCGGGCTGCTGCTGCTCTACCTGCTCGTCTACCAACTCGACGAGCTGCTGATCTTCGGGTCGGCCGTGGTCACCCTGCGCGCCACGAAGCTGCAGGAGCGGCAGGGCCGGGTCCTGAAGCTCGTCGGCGGGGTCCTGATGCTCACCCTGGCCGTCGTGATGATCGTCGACCCGACGCTGCTGAGCGGGCTGGCCAGTTCGCTGGCCGTCTTCGGGATCGCGCTGGGGGCGACGGTGCTGGTGCTGGTGGTGCACCGGGTGATCCTGCCCCGGCTCGGGGTGCGGACGCCCGACGAGTGAGCCGCGAGCACCGCGTCCCTGCTTGTGAACCGCGTGTTGCCGTCGCAGGCGGGGTCGCGTTTGGTCTTTATTAGTCGTGGTGAATAATAATAGAGGTGTCGACGGGGAAAGCCCCCGGGACCGACTTCGAAAGGAGGTAGGCAGCATGAGCTTCGTCACTGAGCTGAAGAAGGGCCTGCAGATGCTCGACCTCGCCGAGCACGGCCCCATCGACCGGTAAGCCCGGTCATCCACGACCCGACGACCGAGAGGAGAACGGTATGTTCGACAAGCTGCAGAGCTTCTGGACGGACCACGCCGAGGACTTCGAGTCCGCGCTGGGCCTCCGCTGAGCCAGACCACAACCTGCTGAACCGATAAGACAGGAGCCCCCACCCGACGGGTGGGGGCTCCGCCGTTCGTCGGGTGCCGGACCTCTCGCGCGCGCCGCTCCCCCGTGCCAGCATGAGAGGGTGACGGGCAGGCAGGGTTCACCGCCCCCCGACCGGCCGGGCGGGGACTACCGGCCACGCCGCGTCGACTACTCGCGCTCACCCGCCACCCCCGCGGCGCCGGCCCGCCACTCCGACCTCCCCCTCCCGGCTCCCCAGGCCGGGCACGCCCGGCGGCTCGGGATGCTCGGAGGCGCGGCGGTCGGCCTGGCGGCGCTGCTGCTGGCCTGGCCCCAGGTGACCCCGCGGATGGCCGCCGTGGCCCCGCCGCCCCCCGCAGCCCCCAGCGACGACGCCGTTGCCCCCACCGGCGGCCCCGCCCTGATCCCCGGCTCGCTGCCGCCCCCCGCCCCGGCGCTCGACACCGGCCGCCCCACCGCCACGGCCACTGCGGCCCCGACCGCGGCCCCGACCGCGGCCCCGACCGCGGTCCGGACGCCCCCGCCGGCGGTCTCCGCCTCGCTCCCCGCCCCGAGCCCGGCCGGCTCGTCGTCCGCGCTCCCCACCCCGAC
>JAAYTZ010000025.1 GCA_012517965.1 Propionibacterium sp.
CTTGAGGCAGGACCGGCCGACCTGGAGCAGTTGGCCGGTGTCGTCGTGGGCGACCAGCACGGTGGAGCGGCGCGGCCGGTGGGTGTGGCAGTGGTCGCACTCCCCCGGTCGCACCTGGTCGTTCGCGACGGTCGGGTCAGCGCCGGGCGGGTAGCGCAGGATGGTGCCGCCGTCGGTGTGGTCCACGGCGGCTACGAACCGCCAGCCGCGGTAGCGGGGCGGTTCGCCGGTGAGGGTGACGTCGAACCCGTGCTCGGTGACGTCCAGCCCGCCGGCCGAGTGGTAGTGGCGGGTCGCCGGGACCGCGGTCAGGTCGATCCGGCCGGTGAACCCCTTCGCCGTGGCGCGCTGGTGCAGCTTGGCGAGCTTGGTCCGGGTGGCGGCCACCTCCTCGCCGGTGAGGAACCAAACCCGCGGCCCGGCGGGCACGGCGGCGTCGGAGGCGTCGGCGTCCAGGGTCATCGGGTCACCGTCGGGTGCGGGCTCGTCGCTCGCTGGTGGACGGGATCGTGGGACAGCCGCTGGGCGCGCTGCAGGGCCGAGCCGGCGGCGTCCGACCCGGGCGGGCTGGGGTGCAGCGCCGCGTCGCCGTCGACGCCGCGGGGGATGACGATGCGTTGGCCGGCGCCGGTGAACACGGCCCGGTGGGGGTCGCCCTCGAAGGGGTCGACTTCGCCGCCGACGGTCGTGATGGCGTCCTCGGCGCGGTCGAGGCGTCGCCGCGCGTCGAGGAGGTCGGTGTCGGCGTCACCGACGTCGCGGCGGTGCCGGGTCTGGTCGAAGCCGGGGGTGTCGGGGTCGGTGTCGGACAGGGCCCGCACGACCGCGAGTTTCTCCTCGAAGGTGTGGTGGGCGGCCACGTACTGGACGGCGAGGGGGTAGAGGCGGGCGTAGTCGAGCAGGGCGGCGCGTTCGGCGTCCGTGATCGGCGACCAGATGGTGTCGGGTCCGGCCAGTCCGGGGAACTGGTGGCCGGTCGGGTCGACCAGCCGGTCCCGGGGGGGTACGTGAGGGCGGTCTGTTCGGCATCGAGGCGCGCCAGGGCGCGTTGCTCGGTGAGCAGGTCCTGGTGCAGTTCGTGCAGCACGCTGAGGGCCTCATCGGAGACCCACGGTGAGGCGGCGCACCGGTTCAGGAAGGCCGACTCCCCGGTGAGGGGCTGCGGGCGCCCGTCGATCAGCTCGTGGTCGGTGGCGGCGAAGGCCCGGTCCGGGTGGTCGGGGTCGACCACCGAGGCGAAGGTGACCACGGGCTGGGTGCGGCGCCGCAGCGTCATGACCGCCCGAGTCTGCAGCGTGTCCTCCGGCTCGCCGCCGGGCGGGGTGTCGGGGTCGGGGGTGGCGAACACCACGTGGGCGTAGCCGGAGCGGTAGCCGGGCCGATCGGCAGGGGCGACGTCGCGGCTGGGCTGCCGGCGCGGCACCACCCGGTAGGGGTCGGGGTGGTTGATCGCGGTGTTCGGGGCGTTCCAGGACGCGAACCACACCGGGTCGATGACCACCGGGTCGGGGGCGGTGGGCTGGCTGACAGCGGGCACGGTCACGATCGGCTCTCCTCGCTGCACGGGTCCGTCGAGGGGGTGACGGCCCCTCTCACTGTCAGGAGGCCCCGCCGGGCCGGGTTCGCGGCCAACCAGACCGCCCTTGCTGGGTGGGCCGGGAGCGTCGGGGCCGCCGCGTAGCGTGCGGGCATGTCGACGCGGATCCACTCGCCGTGGGGCAGCCTGGGTGACCGGCTCTCCGCCGGGCCGGACGCCCGCGCCGTCCACCCCTGCCCGCAGGGACGGTGGGTCGAGTTCCGCACCGACGACGGCAACTGGGTGCCGGCGCTGCTGGCCGCCTGGCAACGCCAACCCGACCGCACCTGGTGGGGCCGCGTCGTGATCGTCGAGGACGGCGCCGCCACCGAGATCCTCACCACCGCCACCCGGCTCCGCCCACCGTCGTGACCGGACGCCCAGCCCGTCGGAGGGTGCGTGATCCCGAGGGCGCAACAAGCCCAGCCCGAAGGAGTGGCGTCCCCTGAGCTGGAACTGTCAGGGGCGTCGGCCCATCACAGGGAGGACAGCCAGTTGCAGAGCCGCTGTTCCAGTTCGGTCTGCTTACCGGCCCCCTTGATCTTGATCAACTCGCCGGCGAGGTTCTGGGCCAGGCCTTCCCGAGCGGCGTCAGTAAGGCCGGCGAGGATGGCCCGGCGAGCCTGACCGTGCTCGAGGAGGTACGCCAGGACCTCGACCCCCAAAACGGCCAGTTTCGTGCGGTTCAAGGTGGTGAGCAGCCCGGCGGCGTCCAACATCTCTGTTCGGGTCGCAGCGTTGGCCACCGTGTAGGTGCCGAGGGTCATCTGGGTCAGCCCCAGGAACGCGGAAGCGGTGCTCAACCCGGCGCGCTTCAGTTGATCGGCGTAGGGCTCGAACAGGGGCAGTTCCAGCAGCGTGGTGCGCGGCTCCTTGGGGAACGTCGCCGGCCCCTCGGCCTTCCAGAACTCGGCCAGCTGAGGGTCCTTGGGCATCCAGTCCGCCACCCCCTTGCGGACCTGTGCGTGCTTCAGGTGCTCGATCCCCTGCTTCTTCCGCGCGTCGTCGACGATCTCGTCGACGACGATCCTGTCCACGACGATCCTGTCGACGGCGATCTCGTCGACGGCGATCTCGTCGACGACGATCCTGTCGACGACGATCCTGTCGACGACGATCTCGTCGACGGCGATCTCGTCGACGGGTGCGAGGAGCGAGCAGGCGAGGCTGTAATGAGCGGTCGGCCCCAGGGGGAGTTCGTCCCAGGTCACCCGCTCAGCCACCGGGCCGATCAAGCCGCTTTCCCCGCGCAGGACGCCGAGCGGGACAGCCTGGGGGTCTGACTTGCGGATCGCCGCCGCCAACAACCCGGGGTCGAAAGCTCGCGCCATGGCGGCAGCCTTGGCACGGACCTGGTCCAGCCAGGCGCGGTAGGCGTCCCGGTTGGCCGGAGGGATGTCCTCAAACCCATCCCGTCCGGCATCGTCGGCCGCCACACACAATGCTGCCACCGCAGCACGAGCTGCATCCCTCGCCAGATCGACCGCCGCCCTCCCTTCAATGCCCTTGCCGGCAGCGTCAGCCTTCACCGCGAAGTAGCGGTTGATGGCCACCGAGGCTCGGGCGACGTGGGTCCGCACCCACAGGGCCTCGTGGCCGGGGCGGGGACTGGTCGCGGTATTGGCCCCGACGGACGTCTTGTTCAGCACGGTCTTCAACCAGGCGTCGTAGCGGTCGAGAGTTTCGAAGTCCGCCGCTTGCCGCCAGCGGTGGTAGGCGAGATCGACCTGGGCCGGAAGGTTCGCCGGGTCGACGTAGACGGCTTCACCAAGCAGGCTGAGAGCTTCCTTGGACTTGTGGCGGTAGTCGGTGGACGCCAGGTAGTGCAGCCCGATCGACCGCCAGCGCTTGGCCCCCGCCAGACCCTCGAAGCCGGTGTAGTAGCCGGCCAGAACGGTGAGGACGTACGCGGCGACGAACGGCTCGGCCGGCAGTTTGCCCTCCACGCCCTCCACCGTGAGCTCCTGGCCGGTGACGACCAGGCTCCCGACCGTCCGCCCGTGCCGGAGGACGGCCACCGACGTGCTGCCCTGCCCGGAATCGACGAACACCCGCCACGGGGTTCGCCCCGTGACCAGCCCGACCAGCACCCCGACGAACTTGGCGAGCTTGTCCCCGCCGCGGGGCAACTCCAGGCCAGTCAGCGCGTTCGCGAACCCTTGCAGGTCTGTGCCGTAGGGGCGTTCCAGCCCTTGGGGTGCCGAGCCACCCATCGTCTCCAGCAGGGCCAGCACCCGACCCGTCGTCGCCGTGTCTCCCTCCTTGTCGCTGCTCGCACCCACCGTCAACCTCAGTTGGCGGGCGTTCACCCAGCCGATGAGCCCCGCACCGAACAGGCCCACCAGAAGCGCGGGCACCGCGAACACCGCGGGCGCCACTTTCATCGGCTCAGCAACCAGCCCAACCCAAGGATGACCCGCCAGCGCCAACACCCCCACCACGGACGCCATGGCCACCAGCACCATGCCGAGGATCCACTCCGCGGCCGGCGAACCGGGGGCCGCCACCCTCGACCGGTTGAACCACCACAGCCGGGCGCTCACGCGACCGACGATGACCAGCGCCACGAAGACCAACGCCATCATCAGCGCGAGCTTGCCCAGCGGGGTCAGGTAGTCACCGACAGCCTTGTCCCACGCGTCAGCGAGGGTGACCGGGTCGGTGGCCGCCGGACGCGCCTTCAGCTCTTTCTGAACCGCCAGCGCTGCCGGGTTTTCCGAGTCGAGCGCGAGGGCGTTGCCGGTGGAGGCTTTGGCAGCGTCGAAGTCACCGCCGTCGAACTCAGCGCGCGCCTTAGCGGCCGCCTCCGCCGCACGCGCGATGCGATCGGACGCCAACGCCTCAGCCGTGGCGCACACCCGCTTCTCGACGGAGTCGGTGGCGAAACTCGCACCCCCCTCGACAGCGGCCTGTTTCGCCGGTGTCGGTTTGGCCTGGGCCAGGAGGGCGAAGGCCCGGTCACACGGCGCGACAGCCTGGGCGTCGGGGAGTGGCAGCAGCGTGAAGAGGAGGGCTGTCGCCGCAACGAGGCGGACCGATCGAGCCACAATGGGGGCGGGCAAGGCGGTCTCCCTTCATGTTCGACCTGGCAGCAGGCTAGGCCCGGCACCTGCCCAGGTAAACACGTTGCCGAAGCGCCCTCGCCGGCACCCGACAGGCCAGCCTGTCGGCAGCCACCCCTCAACCGGTCGCGATCGCCCGGCTCTCGAGGCGCGCGAGCCGGTGTTGAACGGCCAATCCGGTGGCGGGTGAGCGGCGCAGCATGCCGGCGTAGGTCGGGCCGAAACCCTCGCCGGTGACCCGGTCGTCGCCGGCGCGCAGCAGGCAGCCGGCCCAGCGGGACCGGCACCACGGGTGCAGGTAGGTCACCGCCAAGACGGCCGCGACACCGACGGCGGTGCCGGGTCGGCCCGCCTGGGCCTGCTGCACGATCGCGACCCCGGCGGTCACGAACCGGGCCTGCCCCCCGCCCCACCGGACGACCAGCTGGTCGACCACGGCCGCCGGGACGGCCCAGGGCAGGCAGTACAACTCGGCCACGTCCGCGCCGACCCGATCTCGCAGGCGGCGGGCGCCGAGGGCATGCAACGCGGCGGCGGTGAACTCCGACGGATCGACCCGCCGGTCCAGCAGCCCGACCAGCATCGGCTCGGTGACGGCCAGCGCGCTTCCCGTGAGGGCGGTCACCCGGCTCCCCCTCGCCCTCTCAGTCGGCGGACGCCGTCGGCACGTCGGCCATACCGACGGCGTCCGACGCAGGGTCGACGCCGGCGCTGCGGGCGGCGGCCCGTAGCCGGTTGAGCTCGGCCTTGAGGCCCTCGGCGTACAGGCTCGCGCCAGCGGGGACCAACCTGTTCACCAATGTGCGAATTCTGGCCACCTCGGTGGCTCACCTCCCTGTGCAGCCCTCCGCCCGACGGATCCCCCCTTGACGCACCGCCGACCAGCGATCGACAGAGCGGGAGCCGCACCAACCCCTCGATCGACGTCGTCAAGACGCTGGCCCTGGTCTTCGACGTCCCGGTGAGCACCTTTTACCCAGAGCCGGACGCCGACGAGGTCCTGCGGGCCCTTGACGTGCTGCAGGCCGCGGGCGCGGAGACCGTCCTGGCTCGTGGTGCCGGGCACCTGTCCCCCAGGTTGTTCCGCGCCATCGCCGACGCCATCAGCCAGCCGAACCCGGAACCGAGCCCTGAGGCGTCCGGGGGCGACACGACCGGCACCCAGGGCGCTTAGCCCCACCCCCCAACGCCCATGCCAGTCGCCCGGCACTCGCCCTTGGGGATCGTGGAGGGTCTTGTCGCACCCGGTGGAGCCTCCCCGCGTGCTGACCAGACCAGCCGGGGCCGCGGCCCTGCACCCGTGGTGCACGCATTGGCACTCTCAGCGCAGCGGGTGTTGGCGGAAGAACTCCCACATCACCCGGGTGGCGTCGATGTCGTCCGACGTGGGCCCGGTGATGAACTCGGGCAGCGGACGCCCACCCGGCCAGGTGTGGCCGCCGCCGGCGACCGTGTACAGAACGATGTCGGCGGAGTCGCCCTCGGGGCGGGTCCACAGGGTCCGGGTCACGTCCCCCTGCGCCGGGAACTGCTGCACGGTGGTGCACCCGTTCCGGGCGGCGTAGTCGGCGACCCACGACCGCACGTCCGGAGCGACGCCGACCGGCCCCCGCAACGGGCCGCCCTCGTACGGGACGATCGGGTCGGCTGTGCCATGGAACGCGACCAACGGGACCGGCCGGGTCCGCCGGCACGCCTCCCACGGATAGGTGAACAGGCCCGCGACCGTACCGATCGCCGCGATCCGGTCAGCCAGGACGCACGACCAGACGAAACTCATGCCGGCGCCGTTGCTGATCCCGCTGACGTACACCCGCTCGGGATCAATGGCGTAGTCACGACTCAGCGTGTCGAGCAGTTCGGTGAGGAACTGGATGTCGGCGGTCGTCTCCGCAGCTCCCGGGGTATGGGACGCCCACCGCAGCGGCAGCCCGGTGCCCATGGGGTGGACCACGATGAAGCCCTCCTCGTCGGCCAGGTCGCTCCACCGGGAGACGCTCTGCTGATTGGCGGGCCACTGCACAAAGCCGTGCAGATCGACGACCAGCGGAACCGGATGCGTCCCGTCGTAGGACGCCGGCACATGCAGCAGATAGCGCCGGGTCAGGTCCGAGACGGTGATCGAACCGTTCGTGCGGTTGGCCAGCGTGAAGGCGCCCACCACCACCGCGGGGATGGCCAGCAGCACAGCCGTCAACGTGAGCGCCACCCGCACGAGGGGGCGCACGATCGGGACCGGCCCGGGGCGCGTCTCGGACATGCGACCAGCCTCCCACCACAGACACCACCACCTACTGGTTAGCGGCCGCTGGCCCACTTCGCCCGGAGGGTGCGCGGCCCGAGCGCCATCACGCCGAACGGAACCAGCCGCGACAACAGGCCACGGTCCGCCGACGCCACCGTGACCTCATCACCGAGCTCGCTGTGGTGACGGCACCGGGCGACGATCTCCTCGTCCCCCGAACCTGGCGCGTGGACGGTGGCGACCCCCGCAACCTCGCCCTCCGGCACCCCCGCCCGGGCCCTCCCTTCCAACACCAACACCACCAGGTCAAACGACAGCTCCGCGCTCAAGAGCCCAGCGTGGAGTCCCGCGGCCGCCCTCGCCCGGTCACGCCACCACCCATCAGGGACACAGCCGACAACGTTCGCGCCATCCACCACGAGCACCCTCACCGCACGACCACTCCCCTCGACCCTGCACACCTGCGGCGGCAATCGTCTGCCGGCGCCCCTTGATCAGGACGCTGCGCCGGCCCTCATCACGAAGTCGGCCACCTCGTCGAGCATCTCGACCAGATGCTCGGGCTGGCCGGTCCAGACCTGCCGCGAGGTCGGCAAACCAGCGCGGATCATCGTGGCCGTCAGGTCATCGATCGCCATCCCGCGAGGCGCCGGACGCGAAGCGATGGCCGGCGGCTCGTTCCCGCTGCTCCCGCGTGAGCCCCAACCACCACGACCGCACAGACAGATCATCGGTCATGGCGACATTCTCCCTCCAAGGGCACCCGACCCCTCCGCCCAGCCAGCGCGTGCCTGCATCACACCAGGCGCGACACTGGCGGGTCTGCGCTTCGGGTACCGGCAGCCGACTGGCCACCCTCGCGCACCCTGCGGCAGAACACGGCATGCCGAGCCGTGACGCCGCTGGCCTAGAGTCGGCTGATGGCCAGGTTCGTGATCGATGGGAAGACTCTGTTGCACCTCCTGGAGAGCGGCAGGACTGTCGGCCCAGCCCATCAGTTGGTGGCACCCGCCTCGATCCGGTCGCAGGTCATGGACCTGCTACTGCGGAAGGTTCAAGACGGTGACCTGACGGAGCAGGAGGCGCTCGCACTGCACGAGCAACTCACCGAGACCAAGCTCCGGCTCCTCAATGACCGGGTGAGCCGACGCACGGCGTGGGACATCGCGAGGGCGCAGGGGTGGGGCACGATCACTCACGCCGAGTGCATCGCGCTGGTCAAGCTCCAGGCGGATGCCCTGATCACGATCGACGTGGACTTGGCGGCGGCAGCGGCCAAGATCGTCCCTGTCGCCACAGTCGAGCGGCTGTTTCAGCCCTGACCCCCGCTGTCGGCCCGCGCCTCGCGTCCGCGCCGTCCGTCGAATCCCGCCCACTCCCAGGAACTCAACTGAGGGCGGTCGTGAATCGGCCTGGGTTTCGTTCCTATCGGTTTCCCTGTCCGGCGGTCGCCGGGAGGCCTGATTCGAGGTCAGCGTAGTACGCGTCCTCGATCTCGATCGGGGTGCGCATGCCGAGTTCGCCGTGCAGGCGTTGATGGTTC
>JAAYTZ010000002.1 GCA_012517965.1 Propionibacterium sp.
CACCCACCCGGGGATCGAGTACGACCCGGCCGATCTGGACGACCTGCTGGCCGAGGAGGCCGTTGCGGGCGGGGTGGTCGGTCGGAGTGTGGAGCGTAAGGATGCGCGGGACAAGGTGTTGGGTCGGGCTCGGTATACCGATGATCTGTGTCCCAGGAACGCGCTGCACATCAAGATCATGCACGCGACGATCGCGCATGGGTTTGTGACGGGGATCGAGACGGCGGCTGCGGAGGCGGTTCCCGGGGTGGTGCGGGTGTTGACGTGTTTCGAGGTGCCGCAGCGGCCGTTCCCGACGGCGGGGCATCCGTGGTCGACCGATCCGGGGCATCAGGATGTGGCGGATCGGTTGTTGTTGAACCGGCATGTTCGTTATTACGGCGATGAGATCGCGGTGGTGGTGGCGGAGACGGAGTTGGCCGCCAAGTTGGGGGTGGCGGCGTTGACGGCCACCTATGAGGAGTTGCCGTTCGTGTTGTCGACCGAGGCGGCGTTGGCTGAGGGGGCCCCGCAGGTCCAGGAGGGTTATCCGGGCAATGTGTTGGCGCATACCCGGTTGTCGGTGGGGAACTATGCCGAGGCGATCACCGAGCCGGGGCTGGTGAAGGTCGAGGGCACCTACGACACCGGCACGGTGCAGCACTGTCATATCGAGAACCATGTGTGTTTCGCGGAGATGGAGGGGGACCGGATCACGGTGACGACCTCGACCCAGATCCCGCACATCGTGCGGCGGGTGGTCGGGCAGGCGCTCGGGATCGGGTGGGGCAAGGTCCGGATCGTGAAGCCGTACATCGGGGGCGGGTTCGGGAACAAGCAGGACGTGTTGTACGAGCCGTTGTGTGCCTGGGTGTGTACCCAGGTCGGGGGCCGGACGGTGAAGCTGGACGTGTCGCGGGAGGAGACGTTCGTGTCGAACCGGGTCCGGCACGCGTTGAAGATCACGATCACCAGTTGGGTGCGGCCCGACGGCACGTTCGCGGCCCGCAAGTACGAGGCGTTCTCCGATCAGGGCGGGTACGCCTCGCACGGCCACAGCATCGCCGCCAAGGGGATGAACTGTTTCCACGAGCTGTACCAGTGCGGCAACGTGGAGGGGGACGCCTGGACGGTGTACACCAACAAGCCCAGCGCCGGCGCGATGCGCGGCTACGGCATCCCGCAGGCCATGTGGGCCGGGGAGTGTCACATCGACGACATCTGCCAGCGGTTGGGCTACGACCCGTTGGAGTTCCGGCTGCGGAACATCATGGAACCCGGGCACGTCAACCGCTTCAACAAGAACGAGAACTTCGACGACTCGTTACGGGCCACGCTGATCAAGGGCGCGGACGCGATCGGCTACCGGGAGCTGCGGGCCCGCTACGACGCCCAGGACCCGGGGGCCCGGGTCCGGCGCGGGGTCGGGATCGCTTCGCTGTGGTACAACACCGGGGTCTGGCCGATCTCGTTGGAGTCGTCGGCCTGCCGGATGGTCCTCAACGAGGACGGCAGCCTGCAGTTGTCGCTCGGGGAGACCGAGATCGGTCAGGGCGCCGACACCGTGTTCGCGCAGATGGCCGCCGACACCGTCGGGGTCCCGCTCGCCGACGTGCACGTCGTCACCACCCAGGACACCGACCTCTCCCCGTTCGGGACCGGGGCGTACGCCTCCCGGCAGACCTACATCGCCGGGTTCGCGATCCAACAGACCGGGCAGCTGCTCCGCGACAAGATCCTCGCCCACGCCCACGAACTCACCCGGATGCCGGCCGCCACCCTCGACCTCGTCGACGGACAGCTGATCCGCACCACCGACGGGCGGGACCTGATGAGCCTGGGCGAGTTGGCCACCGAGGTGCTGTACTCGCTGACCCACTCCGAACACCTCACCGCCGAATCGACCTACCAGATCAAGTCCAACGCCTACAGCTTCGGCTGCAGCTTCGCCGAGGTCGAGGTCGACCTCGACCTGTGCCAAGCCACCCTGCTGCGGCTGATCAACGTCCACGACGCCGGCACCCTGATCAACCCCGCCCTGGCCGAAGCCCAGGTCCACGGCGGCCAATCCATGGGCATCGGCCTCGGCCTCACCGAGGAACTACTGTTCGACCCCCGCACCGGCAAACCCCTCAACAACAACCTCCTCGACTACAAACTCTGCACCGCCGTCGACCACCCCGACCTCGAAGCCCTGTTCATCGAGAACCCCGAACCCACCCAACCCTTCGGCACCAAAGCCCTCGGCGAACCCCCCACCTGCTCCCCCGCCCCCGCCATCCGCAACGCCATCCTCCAGGCCACCGGCGTGCCGTTCCACCACGCCCCCATCACCCCCCACCACATGTTCGCCCGCTTCACCGAAGAAGGCCTGATCGGAGACCCCACCCATGTTTGACCTCAAGGCCCTGTAC
>JAAYTZ010000026.1 GCA_012517965.1 Propionibacterium sp.
CGGCCGCCCACCGACCCGGCCCTGGGCGCGGGCGTGGGCCAGGCCCCGCATGGTGTTCTCCCGAATGGTGTCCACCCGCAGCTGCGCGAACACCGCGACGATGCCGAACAGCGCCTTACCCATCGGGGTCGTGGTGTCGATGTCCGGCTCCGTCAGACTCTTGATGTTCACGCCCCGCTCGTGCAGCTCGTTGATGGTCTCGATCGCCATCTTCTCGCTGCCCGCGATCCGATCCAGCCGGCGCACCACCAGGGTGTCACCGGGCCGTAGGTAGTCCAGGCACGCGAGCCACTGCGGGCGGTCCTTCACGCGGCTGGACTCGCCGTGGTCGACGAACACCCGCACCGCGCCGGCGGCGCGCAGCTCGGCCTCCTGCGCCGCCGGGTTCTGGTCGTGCCGGGACACCCGCGCATAGCCGACGACGTTGCTCACCGCCCCTCCCCTCGCCCGCCTCCGCCGTAGCCGCGGTCCGGCCGGTAGGGCCGCTGGTACGAGCCGGCGTCGGACTGCGGGCCGGTACTCTGCGTGGGCGAGTGCGGGTAGCTCGCGCGCAGCAGCGGGCTCGGGCTGACCGGTGGCGTGCTCGGGCCTGCTGGCCGCTCGACGGCCAGGTTCTCGAACAGTTCCGCCATCGGTTCGGGGTTGATCGTCGCCTCCCCCGCCCGCGGTCGGGACGCGTCCGACAGGACGTTCCACCCGAGCGGGTTCACCCCGCCGAAGTCGAGGGCGAACCGCGACCGCTGGGCGATCTGGGCCAGGAAGACCTTGGTCGTCCTGCCGTTCCCCTCCCGGAACGGGTGCGCGTGATTCGTCCAGGCGAACACCTCGGCCATAGCCCGCGCGAACTGCTTCCGGTCGACGGACTGCCAGTCCGTCGACCGGGCGGTCTCACTGGCTCGGGCAAGGGCCACCTCGATGCCGTTGGGCCGGCCTTCGACGGTCGCGAACATGCCACGCGGCCCCTTAACCAGCTCCACGGTGCGGTACTCCCCCGCCCACTCGTAGACGTCCTGGAACAGATGCCGGTGCAACGCGCGCACCTGGGCTGCGTCGAGGGTCTGAGGGATCAGCTCGGGGTCGGCATCGAGCTGCCGCTGCCGCACAGCAGTCATGCGGTACTCATAGCTGGCCAGCGCGTCGGCGGACCGCCACCCGCGCAAGTTCCGCAACACTCCCTGCCCGGTCTCAGGGTCGTAGGTGTCCGGGTAGAAGTAGGACTCCCAGGAGCCGAACCGCGTGGCCACGCCTCAGTGCGCGACCGCGCGCCGCGTGCGTACCCGCTCGGCCTTCGCCTCTGAGCGGCGCTGGTACTCCTCGAACGAGATGACCCCTCGGGCCTCGTCGATCAGGTCAGCCACATCCTCACGGTTCGGGACCCACCCCTCGTGCCAGGCCGCGGCCAGCGACTGCACCACCGCCCGGCGCTGAGCCTCGTCGAGCTGCACGAACAGCTCGGGCCAGCGCTCCTCGATGTCGAACTTCTCAGCCATGACGGACCGTCCCTCTCCCTGGGTTCTACGTCTGATCCTACCCACCGTCCCAAAAACGATCTAACGGCAGATTCGGGCCGATCTGGTTTCGGTCCCAAGTTTCGGGCCAGGATTTCCGGCCCGCCGGCACCTCTCCCCGCCGGCTGGCGAGCCCGCCCAGAAACGATCGTTATCGGGACGCCGCCCTGCGGTGGGTGAGTCGTCGACGCTAACCGGCGTGTCCTGTCTTGCCCTGAGGGGAGCTTCGCCGATAGAGTTCGGTCGACGGAATCGCGTCGACGGAAGCGTTCGGGCAGGAGGCGACGATGGTTCGGACAAGGCGTCCGCACGGGGAGCTGCGGGAAGCGATGCGGGAGTTCTTGGCCGCTCGTGGTGGCGGGCCGGCCACAATCGCTGAGATCAAGGAGGGAGTACGTGACCGCGTTGGCGAGGCACCCGACTCCTCCTACCGCAGCAGCCTCCAAGACGAGCGGTACTTCGAGCGCGTCAGCCGTGGAGTTTTCAAGCTCCGTTCCCATGAGTGAGTCCCTGACATCAGAGACCGCGCTCGTACGGCTCGCTCTCGCCCTCGGCGCTCTCGACGTCGGTGGACCGCTGACGGCCCGCGAGCGTGCCACGATCGAGACTGCACAAACGGCCCCAGCGCCTCCGCCGGCCGTGGCCGAATCGGTCCGTGATCTGATCCGCGACGGCCAAGACCCTCTCGGTGCGGCATTCCTTCGGCTGCGAGACGCCAGCGAGCGGCGAGGCGATGGCGCGGTCTACACCCCCAGCGCGCTGGTTACCCCGATGGTCGACTGGGTCCTGGACCAGCAGCCCGAGCGGGTCGTAGACGCCGGGGTCGGGTCGGGACGATTCCTCGCGGAGTTGCTGCGCCGAGACCCCTCGATCACCGCCGTGGCCGTCGACCTCGACCCCGTGGCCACGCTGATGACCCGCGCGACCGTCGCCGCGCTCGGGGGAAGCGGTGTACAGGTCAAACAGGCCGACTACACTCGGCTCCGGCTCCCCGCGATCACGGGCAGAACCGCGTTCGTAGGCAACCCGCCGTACGTGCGTCACCACCAACTCACCGCACAGACCAAGGCATGGGCACAGACCGCCGCAGCCACCCTCGGACACAAGGTCAGCGGCCTAGCAGGACTCCACGCCTACTTCTTCCTCGCCACCGCGCTGCACGGCCGGCCCGGTGACGTCGGGTGCTTCGTGACCTCCTCGGAATGGCTGGACGTCAACTACGGCTCCATCGTGCGGGACCTGCTGCTGGGTGCCCTGGGGGGCGAGGCGCTGCACATCGTCGTGCCCGAAGCCATGCCCTTCGAGGGCACCGCGACCACCGCCGTCGTGGTCAACTTCCGCCTGGGCGAGCAAGCTCCCGCGGTCAGGTTCCGGTCCGTGGAGGACCTGGCCGACCTTGGCGACCTCGCGACGACAGGTGAGCCCGTCGCACGGGAGCGCTTGGCGGAGGCGCGACGCTGGTCGCCGTTCGTCCGCACCCGCCATCAGGTCCCGGAGGGCTACATCGAACTGGGTGAGCTGTGCCGGGTGCACCGTGGCGCGGTGACCGGCTCCAACGCCACGTGGATCGCTCGCGGCGAGGTGGACCTTCCCGAATCAGTTCTCTTCGCCGCGGTGACGAAGGCGCGCGAACTGTTCTCAGCCGGCACGGTGCTCAACGATGACACCTCCCTGCGCCGAGTGATCGACATCCCGGCCAACCTCGACCGGTTCGACCCCGACGAGCGCAAGCTCGTCGACCGGTTCATCCGTACTGCCAAGCGGGCAGCGGTGCACAAGGGGTACATCGCCGCACACCGCAGGGCCTGGTGGTCCATCGGGCTGCGGGAGCCTGCGCCGATCCTCGCCACCTACATGGCGCGCCGCCCCCCGGCGTTCGTGCTCAACGCCGTCGATGCCCGGCACATCAACATCGCCCACGGCCTCTACCCGCGCCAGGAGATGCCCGCGCACGCACTAGCGCGCCTGGCCCAGAGCCTCCGCGAGTCGATCACCCTCTCCCAGGGCCGGACCTACGCCGGCGGGCTGACGAAGTTCGAGCCCAAGGAGATGGAACGTCTAGCGATTCCGGACCTCGATACCCTGCTGTCCCATGAGCCTCTCCCCCCCGCGGTGGTCAACTGAGGAGCTGGAGGCCGGACGCCGCAAGGCCATCGAGCTGTTCCGTCAAGAACGCATGGCCGAACCGCTCGAAGATTACTTGGCGCACTTCCAGGAAGTGCGGGAGGCCGTCGAAAACCTCCTCGAAGGCACCGTCGACCTCTCCCGGCTCCACGAGGAGGCCGCCGGCATCCTCGGTGACCGCGCCCAGCAGGAAGTGGTGCGGTACCTGGCCGGCCCGCCCATTTCGGCTGATGACCTCAAGGTCATCGCTGACGCTCGTCTGTCAGCGACGGCCCTCACCGCAGACGAGCAGATGGCCCGTCGCGTGATCGACACCGTGCTGCTGGGGCTGGACCGCGAACGCTTCCCGTGGGTGGGCGAGGATCGGGAACCGACCGAGACGGAACGAGCCGCGGCGATTACCAGCACCGCCGCGCTCATCGCCGCTCGCCGTGTCCTGACCGCTCGGGCGAACGAGGCCAAGGGCGAGCAGGAGGAGAAGGTCAAGGCGGCGCTGAGGGCGGAAGGGTTCACCGAAGCAGCCCCCCGCACGATCGCCACCCTGCACGACGCCCCAGGGACCGGTGAGTTCTGCGGAGAGAGCTTGTTCGGCACCCGGAAGGCCGACATCATCATCCGCCTGTGGGACCACCGCGTGATGGCGCTCGAATGCAAGGTCAGCAACTCCAGCACCAACTCGGTCAAACGTCTCAACAACGACGCCGCAGTGAAGGCCGGCATCTGGATCGACGAGTTCGGCAGGGCACAGACCGTCCCGGCTGCGATGCTCGCCGGGGTCTTCAAGCGACACAACCTCGAACAGGCGCAAGACCGCGGACTGACGCTGTGGTGGTCCCATGACCTCGACCAGATGGTGAAGTGGATCGAAAAAACTAGGGACTGAGCCGGCCAATCAGCTCTCGTCCGCCCGTAGTTGGTCACGTCTGACAGACGTCACTGTGCCGAGGACGGCGGGTGATCGACCGGCTCGGCCGCCCAGCGCACGACTCCGTTCGCGGAGTGCGCGGCGAGATATTGTCAAGACCTGTGGATGAGGTCGTTTAGGCGGCTTCCTCCTGGTGGGTCGTGGGGCGGTCCTGGTCGTGCTCGGTGTGGTCGTCGGGGCGTTCGACGAGTTTGCCGTTGTGGAACGTCGCGCCGGCTCGGACG
>JAAYTZ010000027.1 GCA_012517965.1 Propionibacterium sp.
AGGGGCCCCAACCGCGGACGCGGTCAGGCAACGGACGTCGTGTCGGGCAAATCCCATGACCGCCACCGGGCAGTTCTCATGACCGCCAGCGGGCAACTACATGACCGTCACTGGGCAGTTTCTCGTGTCCGCCGACACCCAGCGGCGATGGGACCAGAGAAGTCCTTATGGGCAGGTTTCGGCGACGACCTGGGTGAGGGTGCCTAGCGCCGGACCGGGATCGCTCAGCCGGGACGAGGACCTGAGACGCCTGGGCAGCCGTGCCGTCGGCGACCCGTCTCGGGCCGCCCTGCGCCCGACCGGCGTTGCTCGGCGGGTGAGGGGAGTCACGCCGGTTAGGCTGGTCCGGATCACTTCCCCGAGGACAAGGTGCCTATCTTGCCGAGAACAGCCGCCCGCAGGGTCGCCTACGACGTCGATGAGTTCGCCGTGGCCACGCCGCTCGCCCCCGACGACCTGACCGTGGATGTTTCACGTGAAACGACCGCCCTCCCCCGCCCCCCGCGGCCGCGCACGATCGTGATCGCCAACCAGAAAGGTGGCGTCGGGAAGACGACGACCGCCGTCAACGTGGCCGCCGGGCTGGCGCTGGGCGGGCTGCGGGTGCTGGTGGTCGACATGGACCCGCAGGGCAACGCCACCACCGCGCTGGGGATCGAGCACCCGGAAGGGATGCCGGGCACCTACGAGGCGCTGGTGGATGGCGTCCCGTTGGAGGATGTGATGCAGCGCTGCCCGGACATCGACGGGCTGTGGGTGATCCCGGCCACGATCGACCTCGCCGGCGCCGAGATCGGCCTGGTCGCCGCCGTTTCACGTGAAACGAAGTTGCGGACGGCGCTCGACGCCTTCCTGCGAGGCCACCACGTCGACTACATCCTCCTCGACTGCCCGCCCTCGCTCGGACTGCTGACCCTCAACGCGCTGGTCGCCGCCCAGGAGATCATGATCCCCATCCAGTGCGAGTACTACGCGCTCGAGGGCGTGACCCAGTTGCTGCGCACGATCGACCTCGTGAAGGGGCGCCTGAACGACGCCCTGAGGCTCTCGACGGTGCTGCTCACGATGTACGACGCCCGCACCAATCTCTCGGCCCAGGTGGCCGAGCAGGTCCGCACCCACTTCCCGCAACAGACGCTCGAGGTCGCGATCCCCCGGTCGGTGCGGGTCGCCGAGGCCCCCAGCTACGGCCAGACCGTCCTCAGCTACCACCTCGCGTCCGCCGGGGCACAGGCCTACCTGAAGGCCGCCCATGAGATCGCCGCCCGGGGCGCGGCCAACTGAGGAGGGTCGCATGACTGTCAAACGCACCGGGGGCCTCGGCCGGGGCCTGGGTGACCTGATTCGCCCCACGAGCGAGCCCGCCGGAGGTTCCGAGAACGAACCGGCGGCCATCGTGCCGGCGCCGGACGGGTCCTACTTCACGGAGTTGCCGGTCGACGACATTCGGCCCAACCCGAGGCAACCCCGCTCGGTGTTCGACGAGGACGATCTGGCCGAACTCGTCGGCTCGATCCAGGAGGTGGGCCTCCTGCAGCCGATCGTGGTCAGGCCGCTCGTCGACGAGCCCGTCGGGTTCGAACTGGTGATGGGGGAGCGGCGACTGCGCGCCGCCCGCCAGGCGGGGCTCACCGCGATCCCCGCGATCGTCCGCAAGACCGAGGCGGCGGATCTGCTCCGCGACGCCCTGCTCGAGAACCTGCACCGGGCCAACCTCAACCCTCTCGAGGAGGCGGCGGCCTACCAGCAGATGCTCGAGGACTTCGGGTGCACCCAGGAAGAGCTGTCCCTCCGCATCAAGCGCTCCCGACCGCAGATCTCGAACACCATCCGCCTGCTCAAGCTGCCGGCGCCCGTGCAGCGCCGCGTCGCCGCGGGCGTCCTCTCCGCCGGCCACGCGCGGGCGCTCCTCCAGCTCGCGGACCCCGTCGAGCAGGAACGCCTGGCGCAGCGCATCGTGGCCGAGGGCCTGAGCGTCCGAGCCGTGGAGGAGATCGTCGCCATCGGGCTGCAGGGACGCCGCCCGGGCCGCGTCGCCGTTCCCCGGACGCCCTCGCCGCGGGCCGTCGCCCTGAGTCGCCAGCTCACCGACATCCTGGACACCCGCGTGAACGTCTCGATCGGGCGCAACAAGGGCAAGATCACGATCGAGTTCGCCAGCCCGGACGACCTGGACCGCATCCTCAACGTCATGCGCTCGGGGATCGATCCGACACTAGAGCAATAAAGCGACAAAGAGCTAAGTGCACCGATAGTTCGGGGGAGGAGCTGGTCGGGTCTCCCCACCACCGAGACCAGCCGGCGCCAGGGGCGAGGGGCTCCGCGGGTCCGGTCAGCGGCGTCCGGTGCGGACCTGGGCGATGCGGGCCCGGACGTCCTTCGTCGCGGCGTGCTCGGCGACGAACGACAGGAACGGCACCGTGCCCGCCAGCGCGATCGCCAGCAGCCGCTGCCAGGGCCACTGCACCCGGCGGTACAGGTTGTACGCGCTGATCAGCAGCACCGGGTAGAGCCAGCCGTGGGCGATGCCCACGTACATGACCGGGCCGCCGTTGCCGAGCCCGTACTTCAGCGGCATCGCGACGCCCACCAGCACGACCAGCAGGATGCCCACCACCCAGGCCATCACCCGGTAGAACAGGAGCGCCTTCTCGACGCCGGGGATCTCGTCGGCCTCGAACTCGGGCTCGGTCTTCGGGAACAGTGCGCTCGCGGCCACGCTCAGTCGTCCTCTCCCGGGGTCCGTCGGTCGGGCCCCGCCGCCGCCACCGTACCCGCTTCGGCGGCCGCCTCCAGCCGCCGGCGTTCCCGCGCGCCGGCGTCCGCGGCCAGTTTGATGCCCATGCCGAGCGCGAACGCCGCGAACAGCCACCACTGGATGGCGTACGAACCGTTCGAGAAGCTCTTCTCGCCCTGCGGCAACGTCACGGACGCCCCGGCGAGGCCGTGGGCGGCCGCGTGCTCGGCGTCCAGGGTGACGAAGCCGGGGGTGAGTTGCTGCGGCCACTTCTGGGCGAGCAGCGGCATCCGCACCGACCCGAGCTCGTCGGCGGGAAGCGCCTGGTCGGTGTTCCCCTCGCCCGGCAGGAACAGCCCGGTCTCGGACCGGGGCCCCGTGGGCGCCGCCGGCACCTTCTCCGGATCGGTCACCTGACCCCGGACGATCGGCACCACCCGCCCGTCGGCCACCTCGAAGGCCGTCAGGACGCGCCACGTGCCCGTCCCGTCGGGGATCAGCAGCTCCTGGCGCGGCAGGTAGCTTCCCGGCACCGTCACCGGCTTGCCGTAGACGTCGGCGACCGTGCCGTCGAGGTTGATGTTCTCCAGCAGCGGCACCGGCGCCTGCGCGGCCCGCTGCCGGATCCCCGCCGCCCCCGAGTCGACCGAGCGCTGCATCTGCCACACCCCGAGCACCGCCATCACAGCGGCCAGCACGACCCCGACCGCGATGAAGGCCGCCTGCCGACCCCGAACGCCCACGCGACACCTCCTGCCGGGCCCTCCCGGCACCCGTCTATAGTCCCATTGTCGGTCGGCGCTGGCGAAGGAGGTTCCATGCGGTCGCTCGTCCCCCTCCACCGCGCCGATCTCGCCACCCTGGCCTGCCCCTGGTGCGGCGCCGTCCCCACCCGCGGCGATCGCGGCTTCGCGGTGGTCCGCGAGGGGCGCGCGATCGGGGCGCTCGTGCTCGCCCCGGGCGACCGCGACCGGGATCTGTGCCCGCCGGGGGCGTCCGTCATCGAGCGGCTGTGGGTCGCCCCGGCCGACCTGGGCGAGCACGTCGGCACGCAGCTCGTGCAGCGTGCCTGCGCCCTGCTCGTCGCGGAGCGGGCCCGGTGCCTGGTCGCCTACGGAACCCGGGGACGCCCCGACTGCGGCCACCTGCCCGCCGCGTTCCTGGACGCCGTCGGCTTCTCAGAGCACGTCGACGGCGTGCAGTGGCGCATCGACCTGCGGCGCACGCTGCCGCTGGCTCCGCTCCGGGACGCCGCCGGCGCGGCCCTGCGCCTGGTGCGGGGGACCGGCCGGCCGCTGCCGGCGAGTCGGGTGCGTCCGGGCTGAACGGGGTCCGCAAACGGCCGGACGCCCGCCGGGCGGGCCGGCGGGCGTCCAGAATCTCGGGGACCTACTTGCGGTTGGCCATCGGGACGTAGGGGCGCTCGGGCTCGCCGACGTAGATCTGCCGCGGGCGGCCGATCTTGGTGGTGGGGTCGGTGATCATCTCGCGGTACTGGGCGATCCAGCCGGGGAGGCGGCCGATGGCGAACAGCACCGTGAACATGTCGGTCGGGAAGCCCATGGCCCGGTAGATGAGGCCGGTGTAGAAGTCCACGTTCGGGTAGAGCTTCCGCGACACGAAGTAGTCGTCGGTCAGCGCGGCGTCTTCGAGCTCCAGGGCGATGTCCAGCAGCTTGTCGCCGCCCTCCCGCTTGCGCAGGATCGCGTCGGCGTGCTTCTTGATGATGGCGGCCCGCGGGTCGTAGTTCTTGTAGACCCGGTGGCCGAAGCCCATCAGCCGCTCGTTGGAGTTCTTGTCCTTGACGCGGTTGACGTAGTCCTTGACGGAGATGCCGCGGGCCGCGATGTCGTCGAGCATCTCGAGCACGGCCTGGTTGGCGCCGCCGTGGAGCGGGCCGTACAGGGCGTTGATGCCGGAGGAGATCGACTGGTAGATGTCGGTGCGGGCGGAGCCGACGAGCCGGACCGTCGAGGTCGAGCAGTTCTGCTCGTGGTCGGCGTGCAGGATCAGCAGCACGTCGAGGGCCTTCGTGATCTCGTCGTCGAACTCGTAGGGCCGGGTCACGGCGCCGAACGACATCCGCAGGAAGTTCTCCACGTAGGAGAGCGAGTAGTCGGGGAACAGCGTCGGCTGGCCGATGGAGTTCTTGTAGCCGTAGGCGGCCAGCGTCGGCATCTTGGCCATGAGGCGCTTGCTGGCGGCGTCCAGCTTCTCCTCCGAGAAGCCGATGGTGTCCTGGGAGAACAGGCCCAGCGCGGTGACGGCGGCGGACAGCACGGGCATCGGGTGCGAGCGGCGCGGGAAGATGCGGAACATCTCGCGGATGCGCTCGTCGGGCACCATGTGGTAGCTGATCTCGTGCGTGAACTCCTCCAGCTGCGCGGCCGTGGGGAGCTCGCCGTAGAGCACGAGGTAGGAGGTCTCGAGGAAGCTCGACTTCTCGGCCAGCTGCTCGATGGGGTAGCCGCGGTAGCGCAGGATGCCCTTGTCGCCGTCGATGAACGTGATGGCGGACTTGCAGACCGCCGTGTTGGCGAAGCCGATGTCGAACGTCGTGTCGCCGGTGGCCGCCATGAGCTTGCCGATGTCGAACCCGTTGTTGCCCTGCGTCGCCGGGACGAACGGCAGCTCCAGGGACTTGTCTCCGTGGGTGAAGGTGGCGGGGGTCGTCATGAGAACTCCTCCTCGTTGAATGAGCCTGCTGCGTCAGCCTCACACTACCCCCGGGGCGGGGTTCGTGGACGGGCCCCCCGATCGGTCACGGGAACGGCTCTTATCGAAGATAGCGCACCCCTGTCCACTTCGAGATTCTTTACGTAAAGATTGTAGTTGACACTTCAACCACACTTCCCTAGGCTAGAGCTCGTCAAGCTTTCAATCACACGATCACCCAGGAGGAACACCATGTCCGTCAAGGATCTCAAGGGCACCTACGTTCTCGACCCCACTCACACGAGCCTGGCGTTCGTCGCCCGGCACGCCATGGTCACCAAGGTGCGCGGCCAGTTCGGCCAGTTCACCGGCGAGGCCACCGTCGACGGGGCGAACCCCGCGGCCACCTCCCTCAAGGTCGTCATCGACGTCGCCTCGGTCAGCACGGGCGTCGCCGACCGCGACGCGCACCTGACCTCGCCCGACTTCTTCGACGTGGCGACCTACCCGACCATGACCTTCGTCGGCACCGGCTACGAGATCGTGGACGACGCGACCGTCCGCGTGACCGGCGACCTCACGATCAAGGACGTCACCCGCTCGGTGACCATCCCCCTCGAGTACACCGGCGAGGCCAAGGACCCCTTCGGCAACACGCGCGTGGGCTTCGAGGGCCGCACCGAGGTCAGCCGCAAGGACTTCGGCCTCACCTGGAACGCCGTCCTGGAGACCGGCGGCGTCCTGGTCAGCGACAAGATCGTCCTCGAGTTCGACCTGTCGGCGATCAAGCAGGCCTGAGCCGGACGCCGCCCCGCGGCGTCCGCTCGGCAGGACGACAGCCCCGGCCCACCCGGCCGGGGCTGTCGCGCTGCCCGGAGCGCTCTCAGTCGCGGTCGGCGGCCGCACCCTCGAAGGCGGCGATCGAGTGCTCGATGACCTCCTCGAGTTCGGCGTCGCTGATGACCAGCGGAGGGGCGAACCGGATGGTCTTGGTGTGGGTGTCCTTGGCCAGAACGCCCTTGTCGAGCAAGCGGTAGCAGATGTCGCGTGCGGTTCCGAGCGAGGGGTGGACGTCCAGGCCGAGCCACAGGCCGGCCTGGCGCACCGCCGTCAGATGGCCCTCGGCGACCAGCGGCTTGAAGGCGGCCGCCAGTCGCGCACCCTTGCGTCGGGACGCCTCCTGCATCTCGCCGGTCCGCAGGATCTCGACGACCTCGGAGCCGATCGCGCAGGCGAGCGGATTGCCGCCGAACGTCGACCCGTGCTGGCCCGGCTGGAACAGACCGAGGATGTCTCGGTCGGCCACCACGGCCGACACCGGCATGATGCCGCCGCCCAGTGCCTTGCCGAGAACGTACAGGTCCGGCACCACGCCCTCACGGTCGCAGGCGAACGTCTCGCCGGCCCGGGCCAGGCCCGATTGGATCTCGTCGGCGATCATGAGGACGTTGTGCCGCGACGTGATCGCGCGCACCTCCGTCAGGAACCCGGCCGGCGGGATGATCACGCCCGCCTCGCCCTGGATCGGCTCCAGCAGCACCGCCGCGGTGTTCTCGCCGATGGCGGCCTCGAGGGCGGCGGCGTCCCCGAACGGCACCGTGCGGAACCCGGGGGTGAAGGGCGAGAAGCTCTGGCGGGCTTCCGGGTCGTCGGAGAACGAGACGATGGTCGTCGTCCGGCCGTGGAAGTTGCCCGCCATGACGATGATCTCCGCCTGGCCGTCCGGGACGCCCTTGCTCTCGTACGCCCACTTCCGGGCGGTCTTGATGGCCGTCTCCACAGCCTCGGCGCCGGAGTTCATCGGAAGCACCATGTCCTTGCCGCACAACTCGGCCAGGTCCTGCACGAAGGGGCCGAACGGCTCCGAGTAGAAGGCGCGCGACGTCAGCGTCAAGGTGTGCAGCTGCTTCTCGGCCGCCTTGAGCAACTGGGCGTTCTGGTGGCCGAAGTTGACCGCCGAGTACGCGGCGAGGCAGTCGATGTACTCGCGGCCGTCGATGTCACGGACGCGGGCCCCGTCCGCGGTGGCGATCACGACCGGCAGCGGCTTGTAGTTGTGGGCGCTGTAGGTGTTGACCTGGTCGATCGCCCTCTGTTGGGCGGGGGAGATCGCGTAGTCGGCCATGCGGGTTCCTTCTCTGGGTGCGACACCCCAGCCTAAGCCCATTTCGCCGGTCGCCTCGCCGATGGGCGCGAGAACCTCAGGCTCTGGCACCCCTGCGGCCGAGAACCTTCCGGAGATCGAGGCGTTGGTCGTAACTGATGGAACCGGTGCGGAACAGCCGGACCCCGAGCGCCAGGAACAGGGCGGCCCCGCCGTAGATGATCGCGAGGGCGACGCCCGCCTCCCAGGGGGCCAGGCTGCCGGCCGCGTTGCGCAGCATCGCCGTGATCGGCGCCGTGAGCGGGAAGAACGTGAGCACCTGGGACGCCAGCCCCCGCGGCTCGGTCAGGATCAACCCGAAGGCGTAGAACGGCAGGAACAGCACGATGATGACCGCACCGAACGCGGAGCCGGCCTCCTTCGCCGTCGGCATGACGGCCCCGATCGACACGAGCAGGCCGGTGAACAACAGGAACGCGCCGACGAACAGCGCCGCGCCCACGGCGATGCGGACGGGGTCGATGGCGGCGGCCAGATCGGCGCCCGTCGGGAGGACGTCGTCGGGGAGGCCGGCGCCCTGGAGCGCCCCGGCCGGCAACAGCGAGGGCAGGAGGAGGGCGGGCCCGGTGAGCACCAGCGCCTGCACCACCCCGACCACCAGCAGTGCCGCCACCTTGCCGACGATCAGCGTCGTGGGGTGGATGGTGGTGAGGATCATCTCGGTGACCCGGTTCTCCTTCTCCTCCACCGTGATCTGCAGCATCTGATTGCCCAGCATCACGATGGCCAGGTAGAACAGCACGATGAACAGCCCCGGCAGCACGACGCTCGCCCACCCGGGGGCCACGGCCCCGTCCCGGTAGGTCACGAGGTCCACCTCCCCGGCCCCGGTCAGGATGCCCGCCACCCGCGGGTCGCCGACCTGAGCACGCACCGACTCCTCCAACGTGCGCAGGGCGACGCCGACGTAGTTGGGGCCGCCCAGCAGCCCGACGTCCCGACCGACCACCTCGATCGGCTCCCGGGTGGGGTCGTCGGGGTACGCGACGAACAGGTCGGCCCGGCCCGCCACCACCGCGGCGCGCGCCGCCGCCGCGTCCGCCGCCGGGGTTCCGCCGAACGCGGCGGCGACCGCCGGATCGACGAGACCGGAGGCGTCCGCGTACGTGAACGTCACGGGCACCCGGCCGACGTCCGAGTCGGACTCGAACGCGCGCGAGTTGCTGAACGTGATCAGCGTCACCAGCAGCACCAGCAGCAGCGGCACCGACAGCGTCATGATCCAGAACGAGCGACGTTTCAAGGTGCGGCGCACCTCGAACGAGACGACGGTGCCCAGGTTGTGCAGGCCGCCGCGGCGGCGGGTCTCGGCCATCTCAGGCCTCCTTCGTGGCGTCGGCACCGTAGATGCGCAGGAAGACCTCTTCCATCGAGGTGCGGCCCGTCTCGAACGAGCGCACCGTCGTGCCGGCGTCCAGCAGGTGCCGCAGGACGCGCTGCGCGTCGGCGTCCGGGGCGAGCGACAGCTCCGCGTAGTTGGTCTCCAGGGTCTCGACGTGGAAGTCGGGGGAGGCCGGCAGGGTGCCGGCGAAGGTGAGCCGGATCATGCGGCCGCCGTAGGCGTCCTGCACCTCGCCGACCGTGCCGTAGGCCTCGGCGCGGCCGTCCTTGAGCAGCAGGACGCGGTCGCAGAGCCGCTCGACCTCCTCCATCTGGTGGGTGACCATGACGACGGTCGCGCCGGCCCGCTTGTGCTCCTCGACGATGTCGAGCAGCAGGCGCCGGTTCACCGGGTCGAAGCCCTTGGTCGGCTCGTCGAGGATCAGGATCGCCGGGTTGCCCATCACCGTGACCCCCAACTGCACCTTCTGCTGCTGGCCGCCCGAGAGCCGGTCGATGCGGTGCCGGGCGTGATCGGCCAGGTCGACCCGTCGCAGGAACTCCAGCGACCAAGCCGCCGCCTCGCCGTGGCTCAGCCCCTTGAGCTGCCCGAAGTAGGTCATCACGTCGAGGACCTTCTCCTTCTTGTACAGGCCGCGTTCCTCCGGCAGGTAGGCCAGGCGGGTGTGCACCGCCGGGTCGTAGGGGCGGCCCTCGACGAGGAGTTCGCCGGCGGTCGGCGGGTGGACGCCGAGGAGGGCCCTGATCGTGGTCGTCTTGCCGGAGCCGTTCGAGCCCAGCAGCCCGAACGTCTCGCCGCGGCGCACCTGGAACGAGAGGTCGTCGAGCACGCGGTGTGCGCCGAACTGCATCGTGAAGCCACGGACGTCGAGGGCGGGGGTGTCATCCATGGACGCATGCCTACCAGACAGCACCGACCGTGAGCGCCCGGCCGCCCGGGGGGCGGGGTAGCGTGACCGGCGGACGCCGACGTCCGGCGTCCGCCGGAGAAGGGAGCCCGCATGCGTGCCGCCGTGGCCGTCGCCCAGTCCGCGACCGACCCCCTCTCGTGCCTGGAGGTGCGCGACGAGCCGGTGCCCGAGGTGCCGGCCGGCTGGCGCCGAGTCCGGGTGCGGGCCGCGGCGCTCACCCCCCACGACCTGTGGACGCTGCGCGGCGTCGGGCATCCGGCCGACCGGCTGCCGATGATCCTGGGCTGCGAGGGGGTCGCCGAGACCGACGACGGCCGGCGCGTCCTGGTGCACGGCGTGATCGGCGACCCGGACGCCGGCGGAGGGGACGAGACCCTCGACCCGGGCCGGGCGATCCTCTCCGAGCGGCACCCCGGCACCTTCGCCGAGTACGTGGCGGTGCCCGAGCGCAACCTCGTGCCCGTGCCGGAGGCGATCCCCGACGAGGTGGCCGCGTGCCTGCCCATCACGTGGGGGACGGCCTACCGCATGTTGTTCACGCGCGCGGGCGTGCGGCCCGGCGACCGGGTGCTGGTGCAGGGCGGCTCCGGCGGCGTCTCGGCTGCCGCGATCTGGCTGGCGACGCGGGCCGGGGCCCACGTGTACGCGACCGCCCGCACCCCGGAGAAGCGCGCCTACGCCGAGTCGTTCGGTGCCCGGCCCGTCGAGCCGGGGGCGCGCCTGCCCGAGCGGGTCGACGTCGTCGTGGACTCCGTCGGCGAGGCGACCTGGGGACACTCGCTGCGCTGCCTGCGCCCGGGCGGCACCCTCGTGACCTGCGGGGCCACCACCGGCGGCGCCCCGGACCCGGAGCTGCACCGGGTCTTCTTCCAGCAGTTGCGGGTGATCGGCTCGACCGCCTGCACGCTCGGCGAACTGGGGGCGCTGCTCCGCTTCGTCGAGCGGGCCGGGCCACTGCCGGACACCGTCGTCGACCGGGTGCTGCCCCTCGCCGACATCCGCGCCGGCTTCGCCGCCCTGGCGTCCGGACGGCACCTGGGCAAGGTTGTCGTGACCCCGTGACGGTGCGCCGGCCGCCGCCTCGTGCGGCGTCCGGCCTCCGGTCAGGCCCGGCGGATGACGATGGTCGGCTTCGCGGCACTCTCCATCCAGGCCAGCAGCGACTCGACCCGTTCCCGGTCGGTCACGCCGACGCAGCCGGTCGTGCTGATCCCGGCGGGCTCGTAGTGCAGCATGATGCCGGAGCCGGAGCCGGCCTTGGGAGGCCTGATCGGATCGTCGTAGTTGAAACCGATCACGGCCGCGTGGCGGTACTGGGCGCGGGTGTTGGTCACGTAGTCCATGAGGTGGACGGACTTGGCCGGGGCCGGCGAGCACTGCTCCCGCCACCGGTTGTAGTCGCTGGCGGTGCCGTCCGAGATCCAGTAGCTGCAGTCGGTGATCTCCTTGAACGGCATGGCCGAGGTGAGGCTGGAGGTGCCGAACTCGGTGATGATCGGGTAGGTCCCGAGCGGGGTCGTGCCGTCGCCCTCGACGCGGGCGTCCCCGTCCTTGACCCCGTTGTAGCCGAACGTCGTCTCGGCCGAGCCGACGTTGCTCCAGGAGGAGCCGTCCCACTCGTACCAGTCGATCGTGCCCGACGTAGGAGCGCTGTACTTGACCACGATGACCTGCTGCGAATCGGTCGAGGAGACCCCCTCGAGTGAGACCGGGCAGCCGGAGAGCGAGCCCAACGCGTCGCCGACGACGGCTGACCCGCCGATCAGAGTGATCTTGGTCGGCGCCAGGTCGCGGAGGTAGGCGAGCGTCTCGGCGTCCCAGCAGGAGCCGTCGGACAGCAGGACGGGGCCCTGGCGCGCGCCGGCGAGGGGGCCGGCGGCGAGTCCGTCGGGGAAGTTGACGCCGGTCGAGACGAAGACCTCGGACGCCGACGTCGGGTACGCGCGCCGGGCGATGGCCCGGGCAGTGGCGTACCGGTCGTCACCCGACAGGCGCTCGACGGTGAACCCGAGCCCCTTGACCTGCGTGGAGACGGTGTTCGGCACCACGCCCGTACCGCCCAAGAGGACGACCCGCGACGGGTTCAGCCGGGTCAGCTCGGCGAGGGTGGCCGAGTCCAGGCCACCCGAGGGGTCGTTGAGCAGGATGGGCCCTTGGAAGGACGCGAAGAGGCTGCCCGCGGAGAGGGCGTCCGGGTAGTTCTCGCCCGTGGCGATCACCGCCGTGCCGCCGAAGCCGTCCGGGAACGCTTCCTGGCTGGTCAGCAGCGCCGTCTGGTAGCGGGTGTCGCCCGCGTTGCGGGTCACGGCACCGCTCGTGTAGGTCTGGAGTTGGCTGGCGACGGCGGCCGAGACCACGCCGGTGCCGCCCTGCACGACGATGCGTCCGGGCTTCAGGCGGGTGAGTTCGGTGGCCACCGCCGCGGGGATCGCGTCCGGGGAGACGAGCAGCAGCGGTCCCTTTCCGTACGACGCGGCCGCGCCGCCGGCGAGGGCGTCGGGGAAGTTCTCGCCGGTCGCGACGTAGGCGACGGGAACCCCGCCGCTCGGGAACGCCGACTTCGACACCGCGACCGCCGTCGCATAGCGGTCGTCTCCCGCCAGCCGGCTCGTCGTCGGCGTGGCCGCGTGGGCCGTCGGTGCGGCGGCTGTGAACGGCATGGCGGCCAGGATGAGCCCGACCACCGCAACTCCGATCGACCTCCGGCCCGCCCGTCGTCGTTGAAGCCTCATTGCGTGTCCCCCCCGTGTCGACAACGCGGCCCAATGTAGAGGCGACGCCGGCGCGGGGGCGCGCCGATCCGCACGCTGGTCCATGCCGGCAGCGGGACTCATTGACCCCGCGTCGAGACCGGTGGGCGACGCGGGCCGATCCGGCGCCCTCCCGCGCGGGAGAATTCCGAGGCGGGTGAGCGGCGCCGGCGTCCGGACAGCGTGTCGGCAAGATCGCCTCAAGGCCGAAGCCCGGCAGATTAGGATGACCGGTCGAACGGGCCCGCCGCCCGCCGACCACATCGCGACGGACGCCTTCTGGCGTCCGCGATCGAAACGAAGGTGCTGTCCCATGTCGCTGTTCTCCGCGGTGGAAGCCGCCCCCGCCGACCCGATCCTCGGCCTCACCGAGAAGTTCAACGCCGACACCGACCCGCGGAAGGTCAACCTCGGCGTCGGTGTCTATCAGGACGCCTCGGGCAAGCTGCCGCTGCTGGAGGCCGTCCGCGCCGCCGAGGCCCGGCTCTCCGCCGACCCCAAGCCGCGCGGCTACCTGCCCATCGACGGTCTCAAGCCCTACAACGACGACGTCAAGGAGCTGGTGTTCGGCGTGGGCGCCGAGGTGCTGGGCCGCACGATCACCCTCCAGGCCCTCGGCGGCACCGGCGCGCTCAAGATCGGCGCGGACTTCCTGAGGCAGGTCACCGGGGCGACTCGCGTGCTCATCTCGAGCCCCAGTTGGGAGAACCACCGGGCGCTGTTCACCCGCGCGGGCTTCGAGGTCGGCGAGTACCGCTACTACGAGCCGGCCGCGCGCGGCATCGACTTCGCGGGCATGCTCGCCGACCTTCGGGCCGCCGAGCCGGGCACGGTGGTCGTGCTGCACGCCTGCTGCCACAACCCCACCGGCTACGACCTCGACCCCGGGCAGTGGGCCGAGGTCATCGAGGTCGTCAAGGCGGGCGCGCTCACCGCCTTCCTCGACTTGGCCTACCAGGGCTTCTCGAAGTCGCTGGAGGAGGACGGCGCCGTCGTCCGGGCGTTCGCCGATGCGGGGCTGTCGTTCTTCTGCTCGACCTCGTTCAGCAAGTCGTTCTCGCTGTACGGCGAGCGGGTCGGTGCCCTGTCCATCGTCTGCGCGGACGCCGACGAGGCCAAGCGCGTCCTGTCGCAGGCGAAGATCGTGGTGCGCACGAACTACTCCAACCCGCCCACCCACGGGGCGGCCCTGGTCGAGACGGTGCTGCGCGACCCCGACCTCCGGGCCCAGTGGGTCGCCGAACTCGGCGTCATGCGCGACCGCATCAAGGCGATGCGGACCGCCCTGGTCGACGGTCTGCGCGCCGAGGGCATCGAGGACATGGGCTTCATCGCCGAGCAGGTCGGCATGTTCAGCTACTCCGGCCTCACCAAGGAGCAGATGGTCGCCCTCCGCGAGCAGCACCACGTCTACGGCACGGACGCCGGCCGGATCTGCGTGGCGGCGCTCAACGACCGCAACGTGGGCTACGTGAGCCAGGCCATCGCGGCCGTGCTGCGGTGACGCCCACGGGCGCCTGACCGACCGTCGGACGGACGCCGAGGACGCCCCCCAGGTCCTCGGCGTCCGGCCTCAGGCGACCCGCTCGCGCAACTTGAGCCGCGGGGTCAAGAGTTGCTGGTGCTCGGCGGGGTCGACCTCCCCGCGCAGCAGGCCCACCAGCGTCGCCACGCAGAACCGGGCGGCCTCGTCGACCGGCTGGGCGACCGACGAGACGCCCAGTGCCCGGGTGACCGGTGTGTCGTCGAAGCCGACCACCGGCACGAAGGGGTCGTCCGTGCGCGCGAACTCCGGCAGCGCCCCCAGCGCGAGGGAGTCGCTGGCGCACACCACCGCCGTCGCCCCGCGGCGCCGCAGTTCGGCGGCGGCCGCACGGCCCGCCGCGACACCGTCCTCGACCTGGAGAGACAGGTCGTCCGGGTCGGGGACCAGGCCGTCGACGGCCTCCCGCCAGCCGCCGCGGCGGTCGGCGCCGGTGCCCAACCCAGGGCCCCAGCCGAGGAAGCCGATGCGGGTGTGGCCACTCCGGTGCAGGGTCAGCGTGGCGTCCCGCGTGCCGGTGGCGCAGTCGACGTCCACCCAGGCATGGGTGCCCGGCAGCTGGCCCCAGGGCCGGCCGAACGCGACGAACGGGCAGCCGAGTTCGGCGAGCCGGCGCGGGCGGTCGTCGCGCTCGGTCGTGTCGGTCAGGATGCAGCCGTCCACCGCGTTGACGGCCCGCAGGCCGTCGAGTTCGGCGATCTCGGCGTCGCTGTCGACGGCGGTGAAGATCGTGATCCGGTAGGACGCCGCGCGGGCGGCGTCCGCGAGCGAGTGGAGGAACCGGTCCATGACGTTCCCGTTGATGTCGTCCTCCGAGGTGTGGACGCGCAGCGCGAGATTCATCGAGCGGTTGGTGCGCAGGGCCCGGCCCAGGGCGGACGGGCGGTAGCCCGACCGTTCGATGGCGGCCCGGACACGTTCCAGCGTCTCGGCCTTGACCAGGTGGGGGGCGTTGATGACGTTCGAGATCGTCTGGCGCGAGACCCCCAGTTCGCGCGCGAGGCTTACCAGGGTCGGCTTGTTGTTTTGGCTCCCCACGGTGGCTGATCCGCCTGCTTTCCCCCTCGAACGTGGCGAATTTCATCATGGGAGGCGCTCGGCGTCCCCGTCAAGGGGCGGACCCGACCGTGGAAAACCCTGCCCTGGCGGGCCGATAGACTCCGCTGCATGCGGGGGAAGCTGATCTGGGTGGCCGGTTGCGCCATCCTCCTGTCCGGGTGCGCGGTCGCCGCGCCGGCTCCGAACGCCGGTCCGGGACCGGCGACGACGGCGTCCGCCCCGGGAGCCGCGCCCGCGACGGCCCCGCCGGTCCCGTCGCCGACCGCCGTGGCGACCGCCGTGGGCACCAGCGCCCCCGTGGCGACGCCGGCCGCACCGGCGGCGTCCGCGTCTCGGCGCCCGACGGCGGCGCCGGCCAAGACCCCGTACGCGGTGCGCGGCATCGTCCTGGTCAACCGGCAGCACCCGCTCGCCTCGTCCTACGTGTCGCCCTGGGCCGGGTCCGATCCCGACGGGCTCAACCCCGACCTGCGCGCCGCGGTGACGGCGCTGTTCGCCGACGCGCGGAAGGCCGGGTACACGCTCAAGGTGCGCAGCGGCTACCGCAGCTACGCCCAGCAGAAGACCATCTACACCAACGCGCTGGCGGAGTACGACGACGTGACCGCGAACCGCTTCTTCGCTCCGCCCGGGGCCAGCGAGCACCAGACCGGCCTGGCCGTCGACGTCACCAACGCCCAGGACGTCCGGGGCTACGCCTTCAAGAAGCTGCCCGAGGCCCGCTGGGTGGCGGAGCACGCCACCGAGTACGGCCTGATCGTGCGCTACCCCGAGGCCGGCGAGGCGATCACCGGCATCGCCTGGGAACCCTGGCACCTGCGCTACGTCGGCAAGGAGGTCGCGGCGGAATTCGCCGCCCGGCCCGGGCTGACCCTCGAGGAGTACCTGGGGGAGGCGTGACCGCACGCGCCGTGACCGTCTGGGTCGTCGCGTCCCTCCTGGTCGTCGGTTGCAGCGCGCAGGCACCTGTGGCGTCCAGCCCGCCCGCGGCCGCGGCGGCCCCCTCGGCCGCGGAGGCCCTGCACCCTCGGCCGACCCTCACGTCGGCGTCCCTGGTCACCGCGACCGGGGTCGGCCCCGTCCGCGTGGGCATGACGCTCGCCGAGGGGGTGGCCGCCCGCATCGTCGCGCCCGGCGCGCCGGAGCCCTGCGCCGACCTGCGCACGGACGCCTTCCTGCGGGCCTTCCCGGGCGTCGCCACCGAATGGACCCCCGACGGGCTGCGGACCGTGCTCATCGGCAGCAAGGACTACGCCACCGCGGCCGGCGTCCGCGTCGGCGACAGCCTGGCCGACCTGCGCCGCGCCTACGGGGACCGGCTTCGGCTCGTGCCGCGCGATCTGGAGCACTTCGAGAACCTCGGGGGCCGCGGCGGCCCGCTGAGCGCGCGGTTCGGCGCCGCGATCCCGACCGTGGCCGGTGCGGACGGCGTGCTGCTGTTCCCGCTCTTCGAGGGGCGAGTCGACCACCTCGAGGTCGTCCCGGCGGGGGAAGATCGGCTGCTCACCTACGCGGGGGAGTGCCGATGAGACGGCTGCCGATCCTGCTGATCCTGCTCGCGCTCGCGGGGGCGGGCCCGGCCGTCCCGGTACGGGCCGCCACCCCGGCCGCGGTGGCCGGCTGCGCGACCGAGGCGGCGCCGATGCTCGCGTTCGGCGACACCGGCCCCTGCGTGACGGCGGTGCAGCACCTGCTCGGCGAGGCGGGCTACGACCTGCCCGACACCGGGCGGTTCGACGCCGACACGCGGGCCGCCGTGCGCCGGTTCCAGGCCTCCCGCCAGGGGGTGGCGATCACGGGCCGGGTCACGCCCGAGACCTGGGCCGCGTTGGCCGGCGCCGGCCGCCGCTACTCGATCGAGCGCGGTCCCGTCGAGGGCGACCACGTGCTGCTGACGTTCGACGACTGCCCCACGTCGCTCGCCGCGTTCCGGGCCACCCTTCTGGCCGCCGAGCGGGCCGGCATCCGCCTGGTGTTGTTTCCCTACGGCACGTGCCAGGCCGCCGGGCTGTTCGACGAGGACTTCGCTCGCGCGCACGGGCACCCCGTCTACAGTCACTCGGCCACCCACGCGCACCTGGACGCCCTGCCGCGCGCCGGCGTCCTCACGGAACTGGACGAGCCGGCCATCCAGGGCGGCTACGGCCGCCCGCCCTACGGCGGCTGGAACTGGACCGTGCTGGATGCCTTCGCCGAGCGCGGGATGCGGCTGTGGACCTGGACCCTCGACACCCTCGACTGGATGGGGCGATCGCGCGCCGAGCTCGTCGACGACGTCGTCCGCCACGCCGTCCCGGGCGACTCCGTGCTCCTGCACATGCAATACGCCGGCTTCGACGCGGCGGCCCTCACCGCCATCAAGGACGGGCTCGCCGCGCGCGGCCTGGCCGTGTGCCGGAACACCGGCCCGGTGAGCGCGGACACCGACCCGATGTGCTGACTGGTGTTCACTTATCCGGGGCGTGCGGCGTTTCGGAACGATCCAAGAGATTCCGGGCGGCCACTGACCCCCGGAAAGTGATCACTCCCCGTTCGGCTCCCCGGGTCGGCGCAGCCCCAGGCAGTCGGCCGGGAAGCCCGGTGGGGCGAACGGCAGGGCACGGCCGGACGCTGAGCCCATTCGCGCCGCGGCGTCCAGGCTCGCCTGGAGGCGGCGGACGACGTCGGGCTGGCGTGCGACGGCGTCCTGGAGGAGTGTGTAGCGGCGGCGCCGGACCACCACACCGGGCAGCACCAGCGTGACCGCGAAGGCCAGCACCGCGACCGCCAGCCCGACGGCCTGCCGCCAGACAGCCGCGTCCGACCCGCCGAGGGCGACGAACAGTGTGGTGGCGGCCAGGACCGCCGCGGTGGTGAGGAGGGACCGGGCCGCCGCCCGGTTCGAATAGCCGCCGCGCGGCCAGGGCGTCGCATACTCCAGCGGCATCCCCTCCCGGCGCCACCGGGCCCGCAGGCCGGACGCCCCCAGTGCGGACGCCGCGGCCAGCAGGCCGGACAGGGCCACGGCGATCCAGGCCGCAGGATGGCCGCCGAAGAACGCCGGGGTGGCCGCCGCGAAGGCGAGCGTCCAGGCGCCGAACAGCCACGGCAGGGTGGCGAGGTCGCGGCGGTGGGCCAGCTGGCGGGCCAGGTTGTCGAGGTGGCTCTCGTCGCCCGGCCGGTCGCCGCGGCGACGCCAGGCCGCAGGCAACGGTGGGAGGGGTCGGGTCATGGGCCTCCTTTCCGGGCCCATGATCGCAGGCGCGCGAGATACCGGGGCCGGACCGACACCGGCCGCTACGATCGCGCAGACGAGTCGTGTGGGGGAGACGATGACGGACTGTCCGCTGTGCAGCAGCAACATCGAGGGTGGAACCTGTCCGGTGTGTGGGTTCGTGGTCGGCTCCGACCACGCGGTGACCGTGGTGCGGCCCGCCGCTGGCCCCCTGGCCGACGACCTGCCCGACGACACGGACGTGACCAAACTGGGGGCGACCGTCCTGGCGCCGGGCCAAACGCCGGACGCGGGGCGGAGCCTGCTGCGCCCGGAGGCCGAGCGCTGGGACCACCCCGCGCCGTGGGACGACCCCGCCGGGCTGTACCGCAGCGCGCCCGCCACCCCGCCGCCCCAGCCCCCGGCCTGGACCGCCCAGCCCCCGGCCTGGACCGCCCAGCCGGCGGCCCCGGCTCCGGCGTTCGTCGAGGGGCCCTCCGCCCCGTTCGTCACTCCGCCCGGGGCCGGCTACGGCGCAGCAGCGACGCCCCGGCGCTCCCGGCAACCGATGATCGTCGGCGCCGTCGTGGGGGTCGCCGCGCTGGCGGTGGGCGCGCTGTTCCTGGTCCCGCGCCTGGCGGGCCAGGCCGCCCCCTTGGCGACCCCCACCGCGCCGACCGGCACAGTCTCGACGACCCAACCGGCCGTGCAGTCGCCGGCCGTGGCGAGCGCGCCGGCGTCGGTTCCCGCGTCGGCGTCGGTCCCCGTTCCGGCGTCGGTCCCCGCGCCGGCCCCCGCCTCTCAGCCCGGCCCGGCGGCGGGCACCACCGGCTACTTCACCGTCCTCGACTCGCTCAAGAAGGACTGGTTCACCGCCAGCCAGGCGCGCGCCTTCGCCGACGACATGCAGCGGAGCACCGGCCGAACCCTCACGGTCGTCGACTCCGACGTCACCGGCAACATGAACCCCAACTACTACGTGGTCGGCGAGGGGCTGAACGCGAGCAAGGCGGCTGGCGACGCGGTCTGCACGGCCTGGGGCCGGCCCGCCGGTGAGCAGGGCGACGACTGCTACGCGAAGACGATCACGCTGTCGGCCACGTCGGTCGTCGGCCCGGCCGTCGCGGAATCAGCCCAGCAGGGATGCGAACGGGTCGCCCCCGGCAGCCTGGCCGCGTGCACCGCGGCCAACGACTTCCTGCTCCGGTTCGCGGCGGCCGAGAAGACCGTGTCGGCCGGCGACATCGGCAACTGGTTCACCGACCCGGCCTACTACTACTCCGACACCCCGCGGTCCGCGGCCGCCATCCGGGAGGCCCTCGTCAAGCCCACCCCGCCCACGATGAAGTACTACGCGGGGCACCTGCTGCGCTTCCAGCCCACCGGCTCGGGCGCGACGGCGAGCTGGATCGTGCCGTTCCGCAAGAACGGCAAGCTGGGCATCGGTGAGGTCACCTACGTCCTGGTGCCGGGCACGGGGAACCCGTACCGCATCGCCAAGGTGTCCGACATCGTGCTGATCGGGCCCCGCTAGCCGCGGGGTGCCCCTCACTCGGTGAGCGCCCGGCCCCGGAGTTCGGGCAGCAGCAGCGTGGCCGCCGACCCGATCAGGAAGGCGCCGGCGAACACGCCGAACACCGCCGGGTGCCCGCCGACGCCGAGCAGCACCGGCACCGACAACGGGGCGATGATCGACGCGATGCGCCCGAAGGCGGCCGCCGAGCCCGTGCCCTTGCCGCGCAGCCCTGTCGGGTACAGCTCGGGGCCGATCGCGTAGAGCGCCCCCCAGGCGCCGAGGTTGAAGAACGACAGCGCGCAGCCGGCGGCGATGATGGTCTCGGGGGTGTTGGCGAAGCCGAAGAACGCCGCCGCCACCGCGGAGCCCAACAGGAACACGGCCAGCGTGACCCGCCGGCCCCACACCTCGATCAGCCAGGCGGCCATGCCATAGCCGGGGAGCTGCGCGAGGGTGATGATCAGCGTGAACTGGAACGACTTCGAGAGGTCCTTGAGCTCGCCCGTCAGCAGGGTCGGCAGCCAGATGAAGGCGCCGTAGTAGCTGAGGTTGATGCAGAACCAGATCGTCCACAGCGCGGCGGTGCGGCGCCGGTAGGGCGCCGACCAGATGCTCTCGGTGCTGACCGCCGGGTCCGGCGTCCACTCCTTCGTCGGCACCGGGGCGATCCCGGACGCCGCCTCGAACGTCCGGACGGCGGCCTCGGCCTCGGCGTCCCGGTTCTTGTTCTCCAGGAAGCGCACGCTCTCCGGGATGCCGAAGCGCACCACGAGGGCGTACAGCGTGGGCACGATGCCGACGGCCAACGCCCACCGCCAGCCGTTCGGGCTGGCGGGGATCAGGAAGTAGCCGATCAGCGCGGCCATGATCCAGCCGACCGCCCAGAACGCCTCCAGCGCGACGACCATGCGGCCGCGGATCTTCCGCGGCGCGTACTCGCTGACGAGCGTGGACGCCACCGGCAACTCCGCGCCGAGCCCGAGCCCCACCACGAAGCGCAGCGCCATCAGGGCGGCGACGCTGCCGACCAGGGCGGACGCCCCGGTCGCGATGCCGTAGACCAGCAGGGTCACGGCGAAGACGTTGCGGCGGCCGATCTTGTCGGCCAGCAGGCCGCCGAGGCTGGCGCCGATCGCCATGCCGACGAAGCCGATCGAGCCGATCAGCGAGAGGGTGCCCTTGTCGAGCTGCCACTGGACCGCCAGCGCCGCCATCACGAACGAGATCAGGCCGACGTCCATGGCGTCGAGCGCCCAGCCGATGCCCGAGCCGACCAGCAGCTTGCCGTGCTGTCGGTTGAAGGGCAGGCGGTCGAGCCGTTCGGCCCGCGTCAGGGGTTCGGTTCCGGGCTGGGTGCTCATGGGCTGCTCCCCTTCGGATGGCCCGCTGGGATTCGCGCCGGGCCGACTGGGGTCAGTTTAGACCTACTAGTGCCCCCTACCAATAGCCCTCGTGCACGGTGGCCGCCTCGTCCTCGACCTCCCCGAAGGGGCCCAGCACCTCGATCGCCTTCTGGCCGGCGCCGAAGACCGTCCGGCACGGCAGGTCGAAGGTGGGGTTCTGCTCGTGGACGCCGGTCAGCTCGAGCAGCCGCCGCTCGGTCATCGCGTAGACGACGCGGCCGATGTTGGCCCAGTAGATCGCCCCCGAGCACATGGCGCACGGCTCGGCGGTCGTGTAGAGCGTGCATCGCCAGAGAAACTCCTTGTCGTAGAGCTGCGAGGCGCGGGCGGCCAGCGTCGCCTCGGCGTGGCCGGTGCAGACGCGCTCGGTGATCTCGATGTTCTCCTGCTCCAGCAGGACGCCGCCGTCCGGGCCGACCAGGAGGGCGCCGAACGGGGTGTTGCCGTGCGCGCGGGAGGTGCGCGACACCTCGACGGCCCGGCGCAGGTGGGCCACGTGCCGCGCGCGCTCGGCCCGCGCCTCGTCCGGGGCGGCGGAGGCCGGCGCGGCCTCGGGGCCCGGGGTGACGAACGCGGCCGGCACACCGGCGTCCGCGAACCGGCGCCGCATGACGGCGATCGCGTCGGGGTTGCTGTCGACACAGACGAACCGGCGGCCCAGTTCGGCCGCAGCGGCTCCGGTGGTGCCGGAGCCGGCGAAGAAGTCCAGCACCCAGTCGCCGGGGCGCGAGGACGCCGCGACGATCCGGCGCAGGATGCCGAGCGGCTTCTGGGTCGGGTAACCCGTCTTCTCGCGCCCGGTGGGGGAGACGATCGTGTGCCACCAGACGTCGGTCGGCAGCTTGCCGCGGGCGGCCTTCTCGGGGGTGACCAGGCCGGGCGCCAGGTAGGGCTCGCGGTCGACGGCCTCGGCGTCGAAGTGGTAGCGCGCCGGGTCCTTGACGTAGACGAGGATCGTGTCGTGCTTCGCGGGCCAGCGCCGCTTCGTCCGGGCGCCGTAGTCGTAGGCCCACACGATCTCGTTGAGGAAGTGGTCGCGGCCGAACAGTGCGTCCAGCAGCACCTTCGCGTAGTGCACCTCGCGGTAGTCGAGGTGCAGGTACAGGGTGCCCGTGGGGGCGAGCAGCCGCCGGGCCTGCTCCAGCCGCGGTTCGAGGAACGCCCAGTAGTCGGCGAAGTCGTCGTCGTAGGACGTCGTCGCGCCCTTCACGACGTCGTAGCTGCGGCCGGCGAACCCGATCCGGTGGCCGGACGCCGAGCGGGTCGTGCGCAGCGGCGTCCGGGACTGGCGGCGGCCGGTGTTGAACGGCGGATCCAGGTAGACGACCTGGAAGGCCTGGTCGGGCAGCAGCGGCAGCACGTGCGCGTTGTCGGCCTCGACGACGAGGTCGGGGCCATCGGGCGTCCAGAGCGGGGTCACGGCGGCCAACCTACCGGCCGTGGGGTCCGCGCCCCGCCGACCGGTGGTCGCCCCAACCCGCGGCCACGTACCCTAGTGCGAAGCACCTGTCCTGGGAAGGATCCGCGCATGTTCAACAAGGTCCTGGTCGCCAACCGAGGCGAGATCGCCGTCCGGGCGTTCCGCGCCGCCACCGAGCTCGGCATCACCACCGTCGCGGTCTTCCCCTACGAGGACCGCCTCGCCGAGTACCGGCTGAAGGCCGACGAGAGCTATCAGATCGGCACCGTGGGGCACCCGGTGCGCGCCTACCTCGACATCGAGGGCATCATCCGCGCCGCCAAGCAGGCGGGGGCGGACGCCGTCTATCCCGGCTACGGCTTCCTGTCGGAGAACCCGACGCTGGCGCGGCGCTGCGCGGAGGAGGGCATCACGTTCGTGGGGCCGTCGCAGCGGGTGCTCGAGCTGACCGGCAACAAGGCCGCCGCCATCGCCGCGGCCCGCGAGGCGGGCCTTCCGACGCTGCAGGGCTCGGCGCCGTCGGCCGACCCGGCGGAACTGATCGCGGCGGCCGGTGAGATCGGCTTCCCCTTGTTCGTCAAGGCGGTCTCGGGCGGCGGCGGACGCGGCATGCGTCGGGTCGACACCCCGGACGCCCTGCCCGCGGCCATCGCCGAGGCGCAGCGCGAGGCGGACGCCGCGTTCGGCGACCCGAACCTCTACCTCGAGCAGGCGGTGCTGTCGCCGCGGCACATCGAGGTGCAGATCCTGGCGGACGCCGCCGGTCACGTCCTGCACCTCTACGAGCGCGACTGCTCGCTGCAGCGCCGCCACCAGAAGGTCATCGAGCTGGCACCGGCCCCGAACCTCGACCCCGCGCTGCGCGACCGGATCTGCGCGGACGCCGTCGCCTTCGCCCGCCACATCGGCTACGTCAACGCGGGCACCGTCGAGTTCCTGCTCGGCGCGGACGGCCGGTACGTCTTCATCGAGATGAACCCCCGCATCCAGGTCGAGCACACCGTCACCGAGGAGATCACCGACGTCGACCTGGTGTCGTCGCAGCTGCGCATCGCCGCGGGGGAGACGCTCGCCGACCTGGGGCTGCGCCAGGAGGACATTCACATCCGCGGCGCCGCCCTGCAGTGCCGCATCACGACCGAGGACCCGGCGAACGGCTTCCGGCCCGACACCGGCACCGTCCAGGTGTACCGGTCGCCGGGCGGCGCCGGCATCCGGCTGGACGGCGGGACGGTGTTCGCCGGCGCCCACGTCGGCGCCCACTTCGACTCGATGATGGTGAAGCTGACCTGCCGGGGCCGCGACCTGGCCATGGCGGTGCGCCGGGCGCAGCGGGCCCTCAGCGAATTCCGGGTGCGCGGCATCAACACGAACATCGGGTTCCTGCGCGGCGTGCTGGCCGACCCCGACTTCCTGGCCGGGCGGGTCACCACCTCGTTCATCGACGAGCGGCCGCACCTGCTGCAGCCGCACCCCAGCGCCGACCGCGCCACCAAGCTGCTCACCTACCTCGCCGGCGTCACCGTCAACAAGCCGCACGGCGAGCCGCGGACGCCGATCGTCGCCCACAAGAAGCTGCCGGAACTGCCGGCCGCGCTGGCGACGAACCCGCCGGCCGGGTCGCGGCAGCGGCTGCTGGAACTGGGCCCGCAGCGCTTCGCCCAGGCCCTGCGCGCCCAGACCGCGGTGGCGGTCACCGACACGACGTTCCGGGACGCCCACCAGTCGCTGCTCGCCACCCGCGTCCGCACCCGCGACCTGATGAACGTGGCCCCGCACATCGCGGGCCTGCTGCCGCAGCTGTTCAGCTCGGAGGCCTGGGGCGGTGCCACCTACGACGTGGCGCTGCGGTTCCTCAAGGAGGACCCGTGGGCCCGGCTCGCCACCCTGCACGAGGCGATGCCGAACATCCCGCTGCAGATGCTGCTGCGCGGCCGCAACACCGTCGGCTACACGCCGTACCCGTTGGCCGTCACCCGCACGTTCGTCCACGAGGCCGCCGAGACCGGCATCGACATCTTCCGCATCTTCGACGCCCTGAACAACGTGGACCAGATCCGGCCGGCGATCGAGGCCGTCCTCGAGACCGACCACGCGGTCGCCGAGGCAGCCCTCTGCTACACGGGCAACATGACCTCGCCCGCCGAGAAGCTCTACACCCTCGACTACTACCTCACGATGGCGGAGGAGCTCGTCAAGGCCGGGGCACACATCCTGGCGATCAAGGACATGGCGGGGCTGCTGCGCGCGCCCGCGGCGTCCAGGCTCGTCACCGAACTGCGGCGCAACTTCGACCTGCCGGTCCACCTGCACACCCACGACACGGCCGGCGGGCAACTCGCCACGCTGCTCGCGGCGATCGAGGCGGGGGTGGACGCCGTCGACGTGGCGTCCGCGGCGTGGGCCGGGACGACCTCCCAGGTGTCGATGTCGGCGCTCATCGCCGCCACGGACGGCACCGAGCGGGAGACCGGCCTGTCGCTGGACGCCGCGACCGCGCTCGAGCCCTACTTCGAGGGCGTCCGGCTGCTGTACGGGCCGTTCGAGTCCGGGCTGCCCGGGCCGACGGGCCGCGTGTACCACCACGAGATCCCCGGCGGGCAGCTGTCGAACCTGCGCCAGCAGGCCATCGCGCTCGGCCTCGGCGACCGCTTCGAGGACATCGAGAACATGTACGCCGCCGCCAACAAGATGCTCGGCAACATCGTCAAGGTGACGCCGTCGTCGAAGGTGGTCGGCGACCTCGCCCTCGCCCTGGTGGGGCAGAACATCGACCCGGCCGCGTTCGAGGCCGACCCCGGCCGGTACGACATCCCCGACTCGGTGATCGGCTTCCTCAACGGCGACCTGGGCACCCCCGCGGGCGGGTGGCCGGAGCCCTTCCGGACCAGGGCCCTCGCCGGACGCCGCACGAAGCCGGTCGTCACCGAGTTGTCCGAGGCGGACGCCGCGGCGCTCGATCGCGACCCGCAGCGGACCCTCAACCGGCTGCTGTTCCCCGGCCCGACCCGCGACTACGAGGAGGCGACGGAGGAGTACTCCGACCTGTCGGTGCTCACGACCCGGCAGTTCCTGCACGGGCTCGAACTCGGCGTGGAGCACGAGGTGCCCATCGAGCGCGGCAAGACGCTGCTGATGAGCCTGCTCGCGATCGGCGAGGCGGACGACCACGGCATGCGCCCCGTGCTGGCCACGATCAACGGCCAGATGCGGCAGGTCATGGTGCGCGACGAGTCGGTGAAGTCGACGGTCGTGGCGGCCGAGAAGGCCGACCCGGGCAAGCGCGGCCAGGTGGCGGCGCCGTTCGCCGGCGTGGTGACCCTGACGGTCGAGGCCGGCCAGCGGGTCGGCGAGGGCCAGCAGGTGGCGACCATCGAGGCCATGAAGATGGAGGCCGCGATCACCTCGCCGATCACCGGCACGGTGTCCCGGGTGGCCATCGCGTCCAGCCAGGCGGTCGAGGGCGGCGACCTGCTCGTCGTCGTCGAGGAATGAGCGAGCAGGGCGGGGAGGCGTCCGGGCCGGCCGGGCTCACCGACTACGAACTGGCGGCGCTGGTCGACCTCAACCCGACGCCCCAGGGGCTGCGAGCCCTCGAGGCCATCGGGGTGGCCGGCCTGCTCGACGACCCCGGCGCGCTGCGGGCCGGGGTGGCGTCCCTGCTGGTGCGCGGGTTGGCGGAGGCCGAGGACGACCGGCTGCTGGTGGGCGGCTTCGCGGGGGCGGTCGGCACGATGCTGGCGACCGCCGACGACCTACTGCTGCTGGTCGTCACCCGCGCGGGCGAGGTCGCCGGCCGGACCGTCCTCGTGGACGCCCCCGCCGGCGGCTTCCTGCTCGACATGACCAGCCTCGGCGCCCACGTCGTGCAGCCCCTGGGGCTCGACACCGATCTGGCCGACCTGGTCCGGGCGGTGATCGCGGAGTTCGCCGAGGACGCCGCCGGGCTGCCGTTCGACGTGACGCTCTCCCGGTTCCATCTGGACGGCGACGTGCGCACCGCCGGGCTCACCGTCGCGGGCCCGCACGCGTGGCACGCGCACGGCACCAACGCCCGGACCGCCCCGCTGGCCTGGTCGGAGGTGCTGCTGCAACTCGGCCCGTCGGACGCCGAGGCCGCGAGCACGCCCCGCCGGGCCGTCGACCCGAACGCCTGAGCGGGGCTGGGCGGGGCTGGGGGGGTCGGGCGCGACCGGTCAGGCGTGGCCGTCCGCGGCGCGCTCGGCCGGCTGCACGGTCCAGGCGGGGGGCTCGTCGTTGCCGGCCTTCTCGTCGGCCTCGGCGTCCTCGGCCGTCTCGTGCACCTTGTTCGCCGCGTGGTGCACCGGGGCGTAGATCGCGTAGAGGCGCATGTCCTCGTCGCCGATGTTGGTCACGTTGTGCCACATGCCGGCGGGGACGAGGATGCACCAGCCGTCCTCGACCTCCTGCTCGAAATCGAGCCGGTCCTTCGCCGGGCCCATCTGCACGAGCCCGCGGCCGGCGTCCAGGCGCAGGAACTGGTCGGTCTCGGGATGCACCTCCAGGCCGATGTCGCCGCCGACGGGGATCGACATCAGCGTGAGCTGCAGGTAGCGGCCCGTCCAGGCGACGTCGCGGTAGACCTCGTTCTCGACCGTCGCGGTCTCCAGGTCGAACGACTGGGGCTTCGGGCCGATGTCCTCGATCGTCATGTGCTGCTCCTTGTCCGGTCGGGACGCCGCACGGTGGGGCCGGGGCGTCCGTGTCTCGCGCGCCAGCCTACTTGAGCGTCACCGCGGATCAGGAGGTGGCGACGAGCCCCAGGTTGACCGCGTAGACCGCGAGGATCGCCGCGGCGTCCCAGGCCAGGACGAGCCTCTTGCCGGTGGGCCGGTAGGTCAGGCCGATGATGGCGATCGCCGTCATGGCGATCGTGGAGACGACCGTGACCAGGTGGATGCCCGAGGCGTCTCCCAGCAGCGGCCCCCCGAGGTAGACCAGGTCGTCGATCGCCAGGATGGTCATGTTGAAGAGGTTGGAGCCCAGGAGGTTCCCGACCGCCAGGTCCACCGCCCCGCGACGGATCACAGCCAGCGAGACCGCCAACTCGGGCAACGACGTGGTGGCCGCCAGGAACAGGGTGCCGACCAGGGACTCCTCAAGCCCCAGGCCCCGAGCGATCGCCTGGGCGAACAGCGGCAGCACGGCGGCGGCGCTCACGATGACCAACGAGACGGCGGCGTAGCGGAGGGCCACCTGGCGCAGCGTCAGGTCGGCCAGACCCGCCCCGTCGACGTCGAGGTCGGGGAGCGGCTCCTGCCCCTCCCGGGCGCGCTGGGCCTGCCGGTACACCAGGCGGATCGCCAGGAGGTAGCCCACCAGGAGGGCCAGCGACGACCAGCCGATCCAGGGCAGCGCCGGCGAACTCACCGGGTAGAGCAGCCCCAGCCCGGCGACGGCCAACAGGATGATCTGCAGGGCCCCCGCCAGGACGTTGCGGCCGGACGCGATGGCGAACAGCGGCCGCCGGTGCGGCACGAAGGCGTCGAGCGCCGCGAGGAGGAACAGGTTGAAGGCACAGCTCCCGAGGACGTCGCCGACCGCGAGGTCCGCGGACCCGACCACGGTCGACGAACTGATGCCCACGATGAGTTCCGGCAGGGACGTGACGGTCGCGAGCAGGATGAGCCCGATCCAGGTGCCGCCCAGGCCGGTGGCGTCCGCGATCCGCTCCCCGTAGCGGCCCAGCCGGCCCCCCGCAGCGAAGATCACCGCCGCGCAGGCGCAGAACCCGACGACCGCGAGCTCGGCGGTCATGCGTCGAGGAAGGTGATGGTGCCGGCGGTGCCGTCGAGGCGCACCCGCTGCCCGTCGGTGAGGACCTGCGTGGCGCCGCCCACGCCGACGACGGCCGGGATGCCGTACTCGCGGGCCACCACCGAGCCGTGGGTCATCATGCCGCCCACCTCGGTGACCAGGCCGGACGCCGTGAGGAACAGCGGCGTCCAGGCCGGGTCGGTGCCCCGGCAGACCATGATCTCGCCGGGTCGCAGCTCGCTGGTCCGGGGGTCGTGCACCACCCGGACCACCCCCTCGACCACGCCGGGCGACACCCCCGCGCCGGCGAGGTCGGCGCCGGCGGCGTCCGAGACGCCCTCGAAGAACGTCCGGCCGTCGGAGACCATCAGCAGCGGCACCCGGGCGCGGCGCAGCTCGCGGGCGCGGACGGCCCGCCGGGCGGCGACCCGGTCGCGCAGGTCGTGGCGGCCGAACGCGCCGGTGAGTTCGTCGACGTCGAGGAAGAAGACGTCGTCGGCGGCGTCCAGCACCCCGGCGGCCACCAGGTCGCGCCCGGACGCCAGCAGTGCGGTGCGCAGCAGGCCGAACGCCCGGATGATGGTGAACTTCGGGGTCTCGCGGGCGCCGATCAGCCCCCGCAGGCGGTGGGCGACGAAGCGCACCTGGCCGGCACGGCGTCCGGACGCCGCCGCGAGCGTCTCGATCGCGGCCTCCGCCTCGGCGACGCCGCGGCGGTAGACGGCGTCCGGGCTGCGGTCGGGATCGTCGATCGCCACGTAGGACGCCAGCGTGCGCAGCACCCCCTCGGGCTGCTCCCGCCAGCGCGGCGTGCCCAGGTCGATCTCGGCGACGCCCCGCATCCCGTAGCGCTCCAGGAAGCCGGCCAGGGCGTCCCGTGCGACGGGGGGCAGGGTGCCGTCGCGGTGGCGCCGGACCAGGTCGTCGGGGTCGGCGCCGGTGAAGGTGGCCGCGGCGGCGGCGTCCGCCCTGATCTCCTCGGCGACCCGCCACAGGGCCAGGTCCATCTCGGTGGTGACGTTGCCGGGCACCCCGCGCAGGACGGCGAGGGTGAGCTGGTCGGCGTCCGGCAGGCCGGTGCGGGCGGCCAGGACGCGCAGCCGGGCGAGCAGGGCCATGGCGGGCGGGAACACCCGGCCGAACGCCGGCAGCAGGGTGGGGAACACGGTGTGCACGAGCCCGTCCAGCGCGCGCAGGCGGGCGGACAGGCGCAGCTCGGGCCGCGGGATGCCGTCGGCCGCCGCCAGCCGCTCGCCCAGCCGGGCGAGGAGATCCTCGACGGTGCGGTCGAGGCGGGCGCGGGCGGCCGCGGGGTCGGCCACGGTGCGCGGCGCGCGGGGGAGGACCCAGACGGCCACGGGCAGGGCGTTGCGCAGGAGGGTGCGGCCGGCGCCCCGTTCGGGGGCGAACGCCGGGTCGGCGGTCAACCGGGCCACCAGGCTCGCCGTGCCCGGCTCGACGAACGGCAGCAGTCGGCGGTAGAGGCGGGCCCCGGCCTCGGAGGCGATGACGCGGTCCAGGCGGATCCAGAGGCGTTCCCCGGCCGGCCAGACGAACGCGTTGGTGCGGTGGTCGAGGTGGCGGCCGAACAGGTCGCCGGCCCGGGCCAGCGCGCGGCGCAGCACGTCGAGGCCGAGGGGGGTGATCGGGTCGAGCATCCCCTGCACGGCGCCGAAGCTGAGCCAGATCAGGTCGCCGGGGACGCCCGGGTCGGGCAGCGGGTAGAGCGAGGTGATGGGGCGGGTCTGCACCACGTGCAGGGCGTCGCCGACCCGGACCCACTCGAGGTCCTGCGGCCCGCCGAACCGCTCCGCGGCGCGGCGGCCGAGGTCGACCAGGGCCGCCAGGTGGGCGTCCGTCAGGCTGGACGAGTCGCCGGCCAGGGTGCGCTCGAGGACGGCGCCGGACGCGGTGTCGAGCAGGAAGTGGTCGGGTGTCACCCGCCCCGAGACCAGTTGCTCGCCGAGCCCGCGGACGGCGTCGATGACGGTGTGCCCGCGGTGGCCGGTCAGCGGGTCGGCGGTGAACAGCACCCCGGACGCCTCCGCGGCCACCATCTCCTGCACGACGACGGCGAGCGCCACGGCGGCGTGGTCGACGGCGTTGCGGGCGCGGTACGCGATGGCCCGCTCGGTCCACAGGCTCGACCAGCACTCGACGACGGCGTCGAGGACGGCGTCGAGGCCGCGGACGTCCAGAAAGGTGTCCTGCTGGCCGGCGAAGGACGCCTCGGGCAGGTCCTCGGCCGTGGCCGAGCTGCGCACGGCCACGGGCCGGTCGAGCAGGGGGGCGACCGCCCGGACGAGGCGCGCGCGCTGGTCGGCGGGCAGCGGGCGGCGGAACGCCGCCCGGATCTCCTCGGACGCCTCGGCCGCCGGGCGGGTGAGCGCGGCGGCGATCACGGCGTCCAGGTCGTGGGCGGCGACGAACGCCCGGTACTCGTCGGTGCCCAGCACGACGAAGTCCGGCACGTCGAAGCCCGCCTCGCGCAGCCGGAGGAGGTTGGCGCCCTTGCCGCCCAGGAGATCGAGATCGGTCACAGGGGCCATTGTGGTCCCCGGGGCGTCCCCGAGGACCGGGGCGCACCCAGGGCCGCGGGCGCGGCGTCCGGGAGTGACAAGTGAAGGACCCCGGCCGGTTGTCCGGGGGACCGGCGCGTGGTGGATTGGGCGGGTGACCGACCACCTGCTCGACGACAGCGACCCCACGACCCCGGACGCCGCGGCGGACGACCGCACCGCGGACCTGTCCCACCCGGCGGCCCCCGCCGAGGAACCCCTGGGCTCCCCGTGGGCCGACGTGCGCGCCTACGTGGCGACACCCCGGCTGACCGGGCTCGCCCTAGCCCCCGACGGCTCGCACCTCGTGGCGTCCGTGGCGGGCCTGAACGCCGCCAAGAACGCGTACGTGACGTCGCTGTGGCGCGTCGACCCGGCCGGCCGCGCGCCCGCCCGGCGGCTCACCCGCGGCGTCGACGGCGAGGCGGCCACCGCGTTCCTGCCCGACGGCTCGCTGCTGTTCACGGCGAAGCGGACCGTGCCGGCCGAGGGCGACGACCCCGTCAAGGACACCACCAAGGCGCTCTGGTGCCTGCCCGCCGACGGCGGCGAGGCCTACGTCATCGCCCGCCGCGACGGCGGCTGGGAGGCCGTGGCGGCCGCCCGCGCCGCCGACACCGTGGTGCTGGCCGTCCCGGCCCACCCGGGCACCGCCGACGAGGCCGCGGACGCCGCCAAGCGCGAGGCGCGGGCCAAGGGCAAGGTGACGGCGATCCTGCACGCGGGCGTCCCGGTGCGGTTCTGGGACCACGACCTCGGCGCCGAGCGCACCCGGCTGCTGGCCGCGTCCGTGGCCGACCGGGAGGGGGACGCGACCCTCGCCGACGTGCGGCCGCTGTCGGGCGACGTGGGCGCGGCGCTCGCCGGGCCGTACTCGCTGAGCGACGACGGGCGGGTGCTGGCGTCCGGGTGGAACCTGGTGCAGGCGCGCGGGTTCGTGCGCGACACGGTCGCGGTCTGGGACGTCGCGGCCGGCAGCCGGCTCGTCGTGGAACCCGACGGCGACGTCGAGCTGTCGGGTCCGGTGGTGTCGCGCGACGGTCGCTGGGTGGCCGCGGTGGCCGCGACGCTGCCGACGCCGGAGCGGGCGCCCGCGGTGTGGCTGTGCGTGCTGGACGCCGCCACCGGCGAACGCCGCGACCTCACCCGCGGGTGGGACCGCTGGCCGGCCGTGGCCGGCTGGTCCCCCGACGGGGCCACGATCTACGTCACCGCCGACGACGACGGCGACTGCCCCGTGTGGGCGGTCGACGCGGCGTCCGGGGCGGTGCGGCGGCTCACGGACGCCGGCGCCTTCGGCAGCGTGCAGGTCGGGGCCGACGGCGTCCTGTACGCGCTGCGCAGCTCGTACACCGACCCGGGCTCGATCGTCCGGATCGACGCGGCCGGCGGCGTCACCCCGCTGCCCTCGCCGGTGTCCTACCCGGACCTGCCGGGACGGGTCGAGCGCGTGGCGACGGCGGCGAGCGACGGCGTCCGGGTGCCGGGGTACCTGCTGCTGCCCGAGGGGGCCACGGCGGACGCCCCCGCGAAGCTGGCGCTGTGGATCCACGGCGGGCCGCTGGGGTCGTGGAACGCCTGGTCGTGGCGCTGGTGCCCGTGGCTGCTGGTGGCGCAGGGCTACGCGGTGCTGCTGCCCGACCCGGCGCTGTCGACCGGCTATGGGCAGGCCTACATCCAGCGCGGCTGGGGGCGGTGGGGCGCCGAGTCGTACACCGACCTGATGGCGCTCACCGACGCCGTCGTCGCGCGGCCCGACGTCGACGAGACGCGGACGGCCGCCATGGGCGGCTCGTACGGCGGCTACATGGCGAACTGGGTGGCGGGGCACACCGACCGGTTCAAGGCGATCGTGTCGCACGCCTCGCTGTGGAACCTGGAGACCTTCGGGTCGACGACCGACGCGCCCTGGTACTGGGACCTCGAGATGAGCCCCGCGATGCGCACGGCCAACTCGCCGCACCTGCACGCGCGCAACATCGTCACCCCGATGCTGGTCGTCCACGGCGACAAGGACTACCGCGTGCCGATCGGCGAGGGGCTGGCGCTGTGGTGGGCGCTGGTCTCGGGGTTCGACGGCCCGCCCGAGGACCTGCCGCACCGGTTCCTGTACTTCCCGGACGAGAACCACTGGGTGCTGACGCCCAACCACGCCCGGGTCTGGTACGAGACGGTGCTGGCGTTCCTGGCCCGCCACGTGGACGGCTCGGCGGAGACGCGCTCCGAGTTCCTCTGACCGGCCGGCGGGACGCGCCGCCCTACGGGCGGAACGCCGACCCGATGGCGGTCTCGTCCAGCGGCAGGCGTCCCGCCCGGGCGGCGGCGACGAAGGCGGCGTGGTCGGCCTCGGTCTGGTCGGCGTAGCGACGCGCGTAGGCCGCGAACGCCTCCGCCGCCGCCTGGCCCTTGCCGAGGTAGCCGGAGATCATGGACGCCCCCGAGGTCCGGGCGTGCCCCTTGGCGAGCAGGTGGCCCACGATGCCGGCGTAGTCCCCGAGCGCCTCGGCGGTGATGGCGTCCAACGGCACGGTGCCCTTCATGTTGCGGAACTGCCGCACGTAGAAGTCGCGGGCGATGATGTCGCCGTCCCACGCCAGGGAGTGCGCGTCGACGGGGGTGTAGACGGTCGTCCAGCCCAGCAGCGGGTCCGACACCGTCTGCAGGGCCTGCTGGTACTCGACGACCCGCTGCCCCTGATGCCGGTGGAGGGCCCGCCCGCCGTGCACGTACTTGGCCAGCACCGAGCGTCGTGCCTGCTTGAGTTGCAGGAACAGCACGTCGTCGGGCGTCGACCCCTCCAGCAGCACGACGTAGGCCCGCAGGCCGACCGAGCCGACGCCCACCACCTTGTGGGCGATGTCCACCAGCGTGTAGCCGCCGACGACGCGCCGCCAGTGCGGCTGCAGGGTGTCGAGGTAGTCGTCCAGCGCCTCCGCCACGGCCGCGTGCTCGCCGGCCGGCAGGCGCGTGATGAGGGGCGGCTCCTCGACGATGCGGCGTCCGGACCCGGTGTCGGCCGTGAACCGCGGCAGCGCCCGGTCGGAGGTGCGTTTGCGGGCGGTGGCCAGCGCCCGCTGGATCTCGCTGCGCAACGTCTCGTCGTGCACGTGCCGCTTCAGCCCGGTGACGTCGAGCCGGTTGAACGACCGGCCGAACAGCGGTTTGCGGGCCAGGTCGTGCATCTCGTCGCGGTAGGCCAGGACGCAGGCCCGCACCGCGTCGCTGCAGGCCTCCTCGCCGTAGCCGTTCTCCCGCCCGGCCACGTGAACGGACGCCGTCAGGCGTCGCAGGTCCCACTCCCAGGCGCCGGGGTGGGCCTCGTCGAAGTCGTTGAGGTCGATGACCTGCTCGCCCTCCGGCGACCGGTAGAACCCGAAGTTACCGAGGTGGGAGTCACCGCAGACGACGGGCCGGATGCCCGTCGACGGCAGCTGCGCCGAGTCGGACGCCATCACCACCGCCGAGCCGCGCAGGAAGCCGTACGGCGAGGACGCCATCCGGGCCACCCGGACGCCGAGCAGCTCCTCCACCCGGCCGGCGTGGTTGGCGATCACCAGCTCGACGGGGTCGTCGCGCCGGTCGGCCGGCGACCAGCGGCCCAGCTCGGCCACGGGCACGTCCTTCCGCAGCCGCCGCCCGAGGCGGAGGCGCTCCTCGCGCGTGGGTGGGGTGGCGCGCAGCGACTGGAACGGTGCGGCGTCCTGCAGGTCGGTGACGGCGTGATGGAGGCTCGGCGGCATGCCCCCATCCTCGTGGCCCGGCGGTTCCCCGACAACGGTCGCGGTCGCTGGCGGCGCCTACGCTGCTGCCATGGACCTGCGGGGCATGCGCAAGCACTACGACCACGACGAGCTCGACGAGTCGGGGGCGGCGTCCCAGCCGCTGCAGCAGTTCGAGCGCTGGTTCGCCGACGCGATCCGGGCCGACCTGCCCGAGCCGAACGCGATGACGGTGGCGACGGTGGGGCCGGACGGACGCCCCTCCACCCGCGTCGTGCTGGTGAAGGACGTGGACGCCCGCGGCCTGGTGTTCTACACGAACTACAACTCACGCAAGGGCCGGGAGTTGGCGGGGAACCCGTACGCGGCGGTCCAGTTCCACTGGGTGGAGCAGGAGCGGGTGGTCCGCGTCGAGGGGCGGGTCGAGAAGGTGTCGGCGGCCGAGTCGGACGCCTACTACGCGGTGCGCCCGCTCGACAGCCGGATCGGCGCGTGGGCGTCCCCGCAGTCGGAGGTGATCTCCTCGCGGGCGGTGCTCCTGGCCAACGCCGCCAAGGCCGGCGTCCGCTTCGGCCCCAACCCGCCGCGCCCCGACCACTGGGGCGGCTACCGGCTGGTGCCCGACTCCTGGGAGTTCTGGCAGGGCCGCCGGTCGCGGCTGCACGACCGGCTGCGGTACCGCCTGGTGGGCGGCACCTGGGTGCGGGAGCGGCTCGCCCCCTAGGAGTGTCGGGGGCGGCTGGCTAAGTTGGGTGCCGTGCCTATCACCACGCTCGAAGAGACCACGTCCCAGAAGCGGCTCCGCATCTTCGCCGCGATCGCCGCGGCGATCGCGACCCTGCAGACCGTCGTGGCGATCACCATGATCGCCCTGCACGGCGAGTTCCTGGTGCGGCTGCACGAGGGGCTCGGCTACCTGTACGTGGCCGCCGCCGTCGTCACCGTGGTCCCCGCGGTCGTGTGGGGACGCCTCAGTCACAAGCCGGGTCTCATCGGGCACGCCGCCGGCCTGGCGGTCGCGGGGGTCGTCCAGTTGCTGCTGGGGCTGTTCCAGGCCGGAGGCGTCCTCGGCTACGTGCACATGGCGCTGGGCCTGCTGATCATGGTCGGCGCCATCGCGCTCTACGTGCTCGCGAAGAAGCGGCCGATCATCGTCACGAACCTCGACGGGACGCCGCGGGCCTGAGCGCCGGTCTCACCAGTCCTGCGCCTGGCGGCCCGCGGAGTGCAGCCCGGGCCGGGCGAGGGGCTTGCCGCTGTTCCACACCGGCTTCCGGGTGTGCGCGAGCACCGTGGGCAGGTCGAGGCCGAGGATCGTGCAGAAGATCGCCATGCGCACCATCAGGCCGTTGTCGGTCTGGTGGAAGATCGCCAGGCCCGGCAGGTCGTCGACGTCCGGCATCAGGTCGAAGCTGCCCGGCCGCGAGTCGCGCGGCAGCGGGTGCATGATGATCAGGTCGTCGGACGCCCACTCCTGGACCATCCGCTTGTCCAGCAGCACCGCCGCCTCGATCGACTGGGCCACCTTCTCGTCGGTGATCCGCTCCCGCTGCACCCGGGTGGCGTAGACGGCGTCCGCGCCCTTGAGGGCGTCCTGGACCGACTCGCAGACCAGCAGCCGGTGCGCGTCGTCGCGGTCGAAGAACTCGCGGGGGAGTTCGAGCGACGACGGCGAGTACAGGCGGAACCGGACGCCCTTCCACAGCCGCAGTAGGTCGATGAGTGAGTGCACGGTGCGGCCGTAACGCAGATCGCCGATGATGGCGACGGTCGACCCCTCGACGGTGCGGCCGCGGGCCCCCAGCTCGCGGGTCAGGGTGTAGACGTCCAGCAGCGCCTGCGTGGGGTGCTCGCCGGCCCCGTCGCCGCCGTTGACCACTGGCACCAGGGAGGCGTCCGCCAGCTCCGCCACCGATCCCTTGTCGGGGTGGCGCATGACGATGACGTCCGAGTAGCCCGAGATCACCCGCGCCGTGTCGTGGATGCTCTCGCCCTTCGCCATTGACGAGAACGTGAAGCCCGTCGTGGTGAGCACGGTGCCGCCGAGCCGCGCCCAGGCCGACTCGAACGACAACCGGGTGCGGGTCGACGGCTCGAAGAACAGGCTCGACAGGACGGCGCCCTGGAGCACGTCGCAGGTCAGCTCGCTGCGACCCAGCGGGCGCAGGCCGTCCGCCAGTTCGAACAATGCGAGGACGGACGAACGGTCGAACTGGGTGGTGGAGAGCAGGTCGGCCTGCGGGCCGAACGGCCGGGCGGCGGAGGGCGTGGGATTCATGGAAAAAGGCTCCTTCTGCGCCCGGCGTCATCGTCCCGGGGCCGGGCCGGGGGCCAGTCTAACCCCAGGTCCGGGCGGGCACGTCCCGGCGTCCGGGACCGGCCGGCCGGCGCGCCGGGTGCGCCCGTAGCCTCGACGGGTGCTGACCGCCCTGACGAACGTCATCCTGCCCGTCGTGCTGGTGGCGGTGTTGGGGGCCGTGCTGGGGCGCCGGTTCACCCTCGACCAGGCCAGCCTCAACAAGGTGCAGCTCTACGGCCTGGTGCCGGCGCTGGCGTTCTCGTCGCTGATGAAGACGACGGCGCCGCTGGGGGACATCGTCCACCTCGGGGTCGCGTACGTGCTGGCCAGCGTGGCCATCGGCGTCCTGGCGTGGCTGGCGGGGATCGGGCTGCCGCGACCGTCGCGGGGGAGCGTCGTCGCGAGCTCGGTCATCGGCAACAACGGGAACTTCGGCCTCCCGATCGCGCTGCTGGCGCTCGGCCAGCCCGGCCTGGACGCGGCGGTGCTGATCTTCATCTTCTCCCTCGTCGTGATGTGGACGGTCGGGCCGGCCGCGCTCGGCTCGCACGGCGGGCTGCGGGGGGCGGCGCTGGCCGTGCTGCGGATGCCGACGATCTGGGCGGTGCTGGTGGCCGGCCTGCTGCGGGCCACGCACCTGACTCCGCCCGCGGCGGTCCTGGCCGCGGTCGACATCGCGGGGGCCGGAGCGGTGCCGATGGTGCTGCTGAGCCTCGGCATCCAACTGGGCCGGATGGGGCGGCTGCACCTGACCCGCCCGGTGCTCACGGCGTCCATCCTGCGGGTACTGGTGCTGCCGCTGGTGGCCTGGGGGGTGGGGCTGGCCGTGGGGCTGCGCGGCCTGCCGCTGCAGAGCCTGGTGCTGGCCTGCGCGATGCCCACCGCGGTGAACGTGATGATGATCGCGATGGAGTACGACGCGGACGCCGAGGCCGTCGCCTCCACCGTGGCCCTGACGACGCTGGCGAGCGTGCTCACCGTGGCCGTCGTGGTCGCCAACCTGCCGCTGTTCGCCTGACCGGGGCCGCCCCGGCGGGCGCGGGTGGACGCCCCCGGGGCCCCGCCGCCCGGCTTTGTAGCATGACGGCGGGCCGAGCGCCCACGGGGGGAGTCGCTGCGGCGCGCCCTCCTCCACCCACAGGAAGGCGGCCATGATCACGCTCGAGATCGAGGGACGTCGCATCACCCCCGACCCCGCGCAGCCGTTCGTCGTCGGCCGCGCCCCGGACGCCTCGGTCACGGTCGCGTCGCCCACGGTCTCGCGGCAGCACCTGCAGGTCCTGTTCGACGGCGCCCGCTGGTGGGGCCGCGACCTCAACACCCTCAACGGGACGCTCGTGGCCGGCAGCCGCGTGCCGGCCGGCCACGCCTTCCCCCTGCGTCCCGGCATGGACCTGGTGCTCGGCGCCGCGGCGGACGGGGTGCGCGTCGGCGTCCTGGCCTCGCCCGCCTCCCCCGCCTCGCCGGAGGGCGCCGACCCGGCCGCGGGGCTCACCGTCAACCTGGCGGCGGTCACGGTCGTGCGCGAGCACGCCCCGGACGCCGACGGTGCGCCCCGCACCACCACCCGCGGCTTCGTCCCGCGGAACGACGTGCTCACGATCGGGCGCGGCCCGGGGAACTCGATCGTCGTCCATGACCCGCTGGTGAGCGTGCTGCACGCCCGGCTGACCCGGCTCGGGCCGGGCCGGCTGCGGGTCGAGGACCTGGGGTCGACGAACGGCACGTTCGTCAACGGCGTCCGGGTCCGGACCCACGACCTGGTCGCCGGGGACGTGCTGACGGTCGGGAAGATGTTCCTGCGCGTCACGCACGACGGGCTGCAGCGCATCGCGCAGGGCGGGGCGGGGGCGTCCCCGGGGGCTCCGGCGCGGACCCAGCCGCCGGCGCTCAGCGTGTCGGCCGTCACGTTCACGGTCCCCACCAACCGGGCCGAGCGCGACAAGGGCGCCGACAAGCGCAAACGGCTGCTCGACCGGGTCACCTTCCACGTGCCGCCGCGGTCGCTGCTGGCGGTGATCGGGCCGTCGGGGGCCGGCAAGTCCACGATGCTGAAGTCGATGACCGGCGCGCTGCGCCCCGACGAGGGGCAGGTGCTGTTCAACGGGCTCGACATGGCGGTGTTCGCCGACTCGCTGGCGCACCGGGTGGGCATGGTGCCGCAGGACGACGTCGTCCACCTGGAGCTGACCGCCCGCCAGGCGCTGGCCTACGCGGCGCGGCTGCGGTTCCCCGACGACACGACCGCGGCCGAGCGGGCGGCCGCCGTCGAGTGGGCCATCCGCGAGCTGGGGCTGACCCAGCACGCCGACACGCGCATCAAGCAGCTGTCGGGCGGCCAGCGCAAGCGGGTCAGCACCGCGATGGAGCTGCTGACCAAGCCCGACCTGCTGTTCCTCGACGAGCCGACCTCCGGGCTCGACCCCAATCTCGACCGCGAGGTCATGGAGTTGCTGCGCGATCTCGCCCACGGCAGCGCCCAGAGCCCCGAGGGGCGCACGGTCGTCGTCATCACCCACTCGACGGCCAACCTGGACAAGGCCGACAACGTGCTGCTGCTCGCGCCCGGCGGCAAGGTGGCCTACTTCGGGCCGCCGTCGGGGCTGCAGGACTTCTTCGCCGGCCCGCTGCGCGGCGACCGCACGTTCGCCAGCATCTACGAGCTCATCTCCCGGCAGCCGGACGCCGCCCAGGCGGCCTTCGCCGGCACCCGGCTCGCCCAGCATCCGTTCCCCTACCAGCGCCAGCTTCCCGGCGGGCTGGCCGGTGCCGGCGCCCCCCGCAAGCGGCTGCTGCCGCAGACGCTGACGCTGCTGAGCCGCCAGGCCCGGTTGCTGGTGGCCGACCGTTCACTGCTGGTCTTCACGGCGGTGCTGCCCGTGGTGATGGGGCTGCTCACGCTGGCGGTCGGCGCGCCGGAGGGCTTCGGGCCGGCCGCCGAGATGAAGCGCGTCGGCTACCCGCGCATCCTGCTGGTGGTGCTGGTGTTCGGCGCGGTGCTGATGGGCATGGTGCCGGCGGTGCGGCAACTCGTCGGGGAGCGTCCCATCTACCGGCGCGAGGCTGGCATCGGCCTGCGGCCGGGCGCCTATCTCACCTCGAAGGTGCTGTTGCTCGGGGTGGTGAGCCTGATCCAGTCGGTGCTGCTGGTCGCCGTGGCGTTGGCGGTCAACCCGCACCCGGAGACCGGAGTGTTCGGGCCGCTGGCCGCCGAGCTCACGATCGTCGTGTTCGCGGTGGCCTGGGTGTCGGCGTCGCTGGGGTTGCTGCTGTCGGCGGCGGTGTCGACGTCCGAGCAGGTCATGCCGCTGATGGTGGTCGTGCTGATGCTGCAGCTCGTGCTCTGCGGCGGGGTGTTCAGCGTGTCCGCCCCCGGGATCAACCAGGCGTCGTGGCTGGTGCCGTCGCGGTGGGGGTTCGCGCTGGGGGCGGGGTCGCTCGATCTCAACGTCAGCGTCGTCTGCCAGCAGCAGCGGCTGGCGAAGGCGAAGGAGGACGCGGAGGTCAACCGGCAGGCCCGGGAGGCCACCGACCGGGCGAACGCCGAGGCGGCCGACTCCGCGCGGGCGCGCGGCCTCCCCGCACCGGCGCCCCGCGAGCCCGAGGTGCGCGCCACGGTGGTCGACTGCGCCGCGATCGAGGACGCCGACCCGCTCTGGGCTGCCACGCCGGAGGTCTGGCTGCGCAACCTGGGCGTGCTGGCCCTGTTCTTCGTGGCGAGCAACGCCGGCACCCACGCGGTGCTGCGGCGTCAGGCCCGCTAGGCCGAACTCAGGCCGTCCGCCTCGACCGGCCGGCGCGCTGGGCGAGCAGGGCCTGCACCTCCGCGACGAACGCGTCGGGGTGCCCGAACACCCGGGCCGCCGTGAACCGGTGCACCGCCCAGCCGGCGAGCGCCAGGGCGACGTCGCGTGTTCGGTCGGCCTCGAACTCGGCCCTGCCGGAGTGGAACGCGTAGCCGTCGATCTCCAGGGCGAGCTGGAGCCGTGGGAAGGCGATGTCGAGCCGCACCCAGCCGCCGGGCAGGCGGACCGGGTGGTTGGTGTGCCAGCCGGCGATCCGCGCCCGGTGGAGGAGCCGGTGGGCTTCGCGCTCGGCCTCGGACCACGGTTCGTCACGCGATTCGAGGAGCAGTCGCCGGATGGTGGCGTTGCCCGGCCGGTTGGGGGCCGCGCGGAAGGCGGCCCACAGCGTCGGCAACGCGATGCCCGCGCGCAGCGCCGCGTCGATCGGGCGACCGCCCTGCGTGTGCGACAGGTCCAGGGCGGTCAACGCCGGGCAGGTCACCCGGATCCCGTCCACCAGCTCGACGAGCTCCGGAGCGAGGCGCCGGTCGTAGGTGCGGAAGGTGCTGTCGTCGAGGCGGAGCCGACGTGAGAGCGCGGTGACCCGTTGCGGCTCGCGCGCCTTGTCGAAGCCCAGGAGCCAGGCCGCAGCCTCTCCCATGATCACGGCATCCGGGTCGGCGAGTTGCAGGGCGCCGCAACGCAACCGGCAGTCGAGGTGGCCGGTCGGGGCGTAGATCCCGAGCAGGACGCGCTGCAACTCGCCGCGGCGCACCGCCCCCGCCACCCTGCCGCGCAGCGGCGAGCCGCGGTGCAGCGCGATCAGGCCGCCGCCTTGGGCGAGCGCGAGCACGAGTTCTTCGTTCACGCCCGTCATAGATAGGTCTCGGCGACGGCTGGGCGTCACGATCCACAGGGGCTTTACGGACGCGAACCTGCACGAACCACGGACGGTGTGAATGAGACACGTTCAAATGAGGCCTTTTCGCACACCGTCCGTGGCTGATCCATCAACGACCCTCTTGCCTACCAAAGGCGGACTCACTCGAGCGGACGCCGGGCGGCCCCCTTGTCGGCCGACTGCGCCAGCGAGGCGTAGATCTTGAGGGAGTTGCTGATCACCCGCTGCCGGCTGCGCGGCCGCCAACCGAGGGCGTCCTGGCGGGCGCGGCGCTCGGCCAGCACCGCGTCGGAGACCTCGACGTCGATGCGTCGCTCCGGGATCGAGATCGCGATGATGTCGCCGTCCTCGATGAGGCCGATGGGTCCCCCCGCCGCCGCCTCCGGCGAGATGTGGCCGAGCGAAAGCCCGGACGAGCCGCCCGAGAAGCGGCCGTCGGTGATCAGCGCGCACTGCGGGCCGAGCCCGATGCCCTTCAGGTACGAGGTCGGGTACAGCATCTCCTGCATGCCCGGGCCGCCCTTGGGGCCCTCGTAGCGCACGACCACGCAGTCGCCGGCCACGATCGCCCCGCCGAGGATCATCTCGACGGCCTCCTCCTGGCTCTCCGCGACCTTGGCCGGTCCGCGGAACGTCCACTGGGCTTCGGGCACGCCGGCGGTCTTCACGAAGGCGCCGTCGGGGGCGATGTTGCCCTTGAGGATCGCCAGGCCGCCGTCGGCGGTGTAGGCGTGCGCGACCGACCGGATGCAGCCGCCCGCCGCGTCGGTGTCGAGGGTTTCCCAGCGGTTGGTCGACGAGAACGCCTCGGTCGTCCGGACGCCGCCGGGCGCCGCGTGCCACAGTTCCACGGCGGCGGCCGATGCGGTGCCCGACCGCAGGTCCCAGGTGCCGAGCCAGTCGTCGAGGGATGCCGCGTGCACCGCGTGCACCGACCGGTCGAGCAGCCCGCCCCGGTCGAGTTCGCCCATGATGGCCGGGATCCCGCCGGCCCGGTGCACGTCCTCCATGTAGTACTGGTGCGTGTTCGGCGCCACCTTGCAGATGCACGGCACCCGCCGCGACAGCGCGTCGATGTCGTCGGAGTCGAAGTCGACCCCCGCCTCCTGCGCGGCGGCCAGCAGGTGCAGCACCGTGTTCGTCGATCCGCCCATCGCGATGTCGACCGTCATGGCGTTGACGAACGCCGCCCGGGTGGCGATCGACTTGGGCAGCACCGACGCGTCGTCGCCGTCGTAGTAGCGCTTCGCCAGGTCGACGACGAGACGTCCGGCCTCCTCGAACAGCCCCCGCCGGGCGGACGCCGTCGCGAGCGTCGACCCGTTCCCCGGCAGCGACAGGCCGAGCACCTCGGTGAGACAGTTCATCGAGTTCGCCGTGAACATCCCCGAGCACGAGCCGCAGGTCGGACACGCGGACCGCTCGATGGTGGCGATCTGATCGTCGGTGTAGTCGGCGTCGACGGCCTTGACCATCGCGTCGATGAGGTCGAGCCGGGTCTGCACGGTGCCCTGGGTGGGGTCGACGACGGCGGTGCCGGCCTCCATGGGGCCGCCGCTGACGAACACCGTCGGGATGTTCAGCCGCAGCGCCGCCAGCATCATGCCGGGGGTGATCTTGTCGCAGTTCGAGATGCAGACCAGCGCGTCGGCGGCGTGGGCGTTGACCATGAACTCCACCGAGTCGGCGATGAGCTCGCGCGACGGCAGCGAGTAGAGCATGCCGTCATGGCCCATCGCGATGCCGTCGTCGATCGCGATGGTGTTGAACTCGCGCCCGACGCCGCCGGCCGCCCGGACGGCCTCGGCGACCAGCTGCCCCATGTCCTTGAGGTGCACGTGGCCGGGTACGAACTGGGTGAAGCTGTTCGCGATGGCCACGATCGGCTTGCCGAAGTCCGATTCGACCAGCCCGGTGGCGCGCCAGAGGGCGCGGGCGCCGGCCATGTTGCGACCGTGGGTGGTGGTGCGGGAGCGCAGCTGCGGCATGGGTCCTCCTCAGGGTTACGCCGACGAGGGTAGCCCGGTGGCCGCCGCGAGCGGCGGCGTTCCGGATCGGGCTCCGGACGGCCGGGGCGCGGGCCTCAGGCGGGCGTCCGGCGCAGGGTGTCGGGGGAGCGCCACCAGGGCAGGGCGCCGAGGATCAGGAGCAGCCCGCTGATCGTGAACGCCCAGCCGAAGCCGGCCCGGTCGGCGATCAGCCCGGTCACGATGGGGCCGAGGAACCCCCCGAGGTCGCCCGCCATCGAGAACGTCGAGAGCGCCTGCCCGCCGGCACGGTCGCGGCCGAGGACGTCGGCGAACGCCGCCTGCTGGGCCGGTTGGACCAGCGCCGCCCCGGCGCCGGCGAGCGCCGCGAGGACGAGGAAGGGCGCGGGCTGCGTCATCCAGCCGAACGGGATGCTCACGGCACCGCCCAGCAGCAACCCCGCGAGCACGACGCCCCGGCGGCCGCGCGCGTCGACGAGGCGTCCCGAGAACTGCAGCACCAGGAAGTTACCGAGGGCGAAGGCCGTGAGGCCCAGCCCGGCCAGCGGCGCCCCCAGGGTGGGGACCGCCGCGGCCAGCAGCGGCAGCAGCGAGATGCGGACGCCGAAGGTGCTCCAGCCGTTGACGAACTGGGCGGCGAGCAGGGCCCGGTAGGCGGGCAGCCGCAGGGCCTCGGTGAGGCTGAGGGGGGGCCGGGCGTCCGCCGGAGTGGGCCGGGTTCGGCCGTCGGCGGCGGGACGCGCCGCCTGCACCCGGGCGAGATTGACCGCCACGACGGAGGCCGCGATCAGCAGGGCCACGGCGTAGATCAGGAACGGCGTGCGGTAGCCGAGGAACGCCAGGGCCGTGCCCAGCAGCGGGCCGGCGATGTTGCCCGACAGGAACGCCGCCCCGTACAGCGCCGACACCCGCCCGCGCATCTCGATGGGGGCGACCCGCACGATCAGCCCCATCGCGGAGATCGTGAACATCGTCGAGCCGACGCCGCCGAGCCCCCGCACGACGAGCAGCTGTTCGTACGACTGGGCGAACGCGCAGGCGGCGGTCGAGCCGGCGACGATCAGCAGCCCCGCGATGTAGACCGAACGCTCGCCGAACCGGTTGACCAGGGCGCCGCCGGCCGGGGCGAACACCATCCGCATGAGGGCGAACGCGCTGACGATGGCGGACGCCGCGCCGATCCCGACGCCGAACGACGCCGCGAACTGGGGCAGGATCGGCGAGATCAGCCCGTAGCCCAGCGCCACCACGAAGGCGGCGGCGACCAGCACCCAGATCTCGCGGGGGACGCCGGCGCGGGCGCCCCGACGGGTCATGCCAGGGCCCGCGCGTGGCCGCCCGTCCGCAGCGCGAACCGGATCACGTCGAAGGCGCCCTTCACGCCGAGGACGCTAGCGCAGAAGCGTTCAGGCTTGACCCACGCACCACCCCCGGACGGATCACAATGCTCTTATGTCGGACGGCGGTTGTCAGCGGTGCGGTTTCCCCATCCCCGCCGGGGACCGGTTCTGCCAGCGCTGCGGGGCGCCCGTCGCCGTGGCGCCCGTTGCCCAGGCGACGCTGCCCGCAGCACCGGTGGCCGACGCCCCCGTTGCTTGGGGACCCGTTGCCGAAGCACCCGTCGCCGGGGCGCCGGTGGCCCCGCTGAACCTGCCCGGAACGCTGGCCGCGCCGCCGCCCGGTCCCGAGCGGATCGTCGGACACCTTCCGGCGGAGTGGCTCAGCGGCGAGAGCGGGCTGTTCGGCCGCCAGCGGCGTCCGATGGTGAACCTCGTCGTGACCACCGCGCGGGTGCTCTGCCTCGCCGAAACTTCGGAGGCCAACGACGCCTGGGTCGCCGAGTCCGAGCGCCTCGAGGAACTGTCCCGCACCACCGGCGCCCCGTTGCGGGCCCTGATCGACGGCTACGACTTCTTCGCCCCGGTGTTCGCGTTCGTCTGGTCGCGCACACCGGACGACCTGCTGGCCGAGGGCCGGTCCAACTGGTCGCTGCCGCTGGCCGGCATCGTCGGGGCCACCATCAGCCTGGACGCCGAACTCGACGGCCTCACCCTCCACATGGACAACGGCCAGCAGTTCGTCTTCCAGCTCTACAACAGCACCGGCCTGGCCGCCGCCCGGTTCCTGGCCGGGGTGCTCGGACCCCAGCGCGTCCGCGTCCAGGGCTGACGATGGCCACCCCGGCGCCCTTCTGCGGACACTGCGGCCGCCCGTTCGCCGACGGGGCCGCCTTCTGCGGCACGTGCGGCCGTCCCCGCGGCACCCTCGGCCCGGACGCCCCCGCTCCGGACGCCCCCGCTCCGGTCGTGCCCACCCCGGCGGCCCCGCGGGTCCCCCGCACTCCCCGCACTCCCCGCACTCCCCCCGCCGCCCAGGTGGCGCTGGCGGCGTCCGGGCTGGTCTCCGCGCTGCCCTGGCAGACGGTGGTCGCCGGACGGCGTCCGGATCTCACCGCCTGGCTGACCCAGGCGGGCGCGTCGGCGGCGTCCTCGGCGGTGCGGGCGTCGCTGCGGCGTCCGGGCCTGGCGCTGGTCGTCACCACCGCGCTGGACCTCCTCGTCGCCGCCCTCGCCGGGCCGGCCGCCCTGCAGGCCGCCTGGCCGCGCGCGCTCGCCGGCCTGGTCACCTCGGGCTTGGCGCTCGCGAGCGGCAGCCGGGGCGGCCCCCTGCGCACCCTGGCCGGCCTCGCCGGTGTCGCCACCACGCTGGTCGGGTTGGTGTCGGCCGGCCTCGCGCTCCTGACGGCGGCCGGGGCGGGCGCCGACCCGGCCGTGCTGCTGCCCCAGGTGGTCACGATGGTGTCGTCGCTGGTCGTCGCGGCCCGCACCGCCACCCTCGCCCTGCGGAGGACGCCATGACCCGGTCCCGGGGACGCCGCCTGCGCCGCCTCCTGGCCGCGGGCGCGCTGGCCCTCGTCGCGCTGGTGGCCGCGGCGCCGGCCGCCGCCGCCTGGGCGCCGATCTGCGTGACCGCCTCCCCGCCGGCCGGCTGGGCGGAGCAGACCGAGGGGCCCACCGCGGACGGCTACGCCCGCTCGTGGGGGATCACCGGCAGCGACACCGCCGGCCCCGGCGGCACCTACCGCGAGTACACGGCCCGGGTCGGCTTCGAACAGGCCGCCTACGGCGCGGGCCAGGACCGGATCACCACGCTGCAGCAGTTCCTCGACGAGTTCGAGGAGACCCAGCAGGCCGCCTCCGAGGAGGTCACCGTCCGCGGCAACGGCACGACCACCGTCGGCGGCCGGAGCGCGTTCTACACCTCGTGGACGCGGCGCTGGTGGGGCTACCAGGCCACCGGCACCGGGGTCGGGGTGAAGCTGACCTACCAGGAGGAGGCGATCTACCTCGTCGATCTCGGCGACTCCGCCGTCGCCGTGGCCGTCACCGCCGACATCGCGTACTGGGGGACCGGCGCGTCCGCCAGCCCGTCGGCGGACGCCGAGGCGCTGGTCGCCGAGCTGTTCCGGCAAGGGGACGCCACGCTGCGGGGCATGACGTTCGACTGGGACGGCTGCGCCGCCGGCCCCGGGACGACGCCCGGCCAGGAGCTGCCCTGGCAGACGGTCGCCGGCGGTGCGGCCGCGGTCGCGGCGGCCGCCGCGGCGCTGGCCGGGGCC